>NZ_LWDV01000006.1:111442-269988 GCF_001693735.1 Orenia metallireducens | reverse complement strand
GTGCACCTTCCTGTAATTTATTTGTTTTATGGTGATTCAATTATATTACAGTTCGGTCCACTATGGGTATTTTTTATTTAGTTCAATTTTATTTTACAATGAAGCAAATAAATAATTTTAAAAAATAAGGAGGAAATTCTTAATTTATGTTTAATTATCTCTTTATAGAATTTTTTAGTAAGAGAGGGGAAAGATAGATGTCGCATATAATTGCATTATTTCTACAATTCATTCCTGAAGAAACAGCACTTGCTTTTTTAGCTACGGTATTTCTTAAGGTAGAGATTGATAAGAAAACAGTATTAGTTATAGGATTAATAAGTGGAGTAGCAGTATACTTATTTAGAATGTTACCAGTAACTTTTGGTTTTCACACTATATTTCTTATTCTACTAGATACAGTACTATTAAATTATTTTTATCAGAGAAGGGTTTTAGACTGTTTTAGTTCTATTTTAAAACCATTTATTTTATTGTTTTTTTGTGAGATTATTACTGCAAATATTTTGCATTATATTAGTGATAAATCAATTGAAGAGCTTATAAGAAACCCTTTAATAAAAACGATAGTTGTGCTACCACAAGTTATTTTATTGTTTTTAGTGGGGATAGTTATATTATGGATGAGAGATAAGAAGGAGCAAAGATATGATTTATGATACGACAGTTAATAAGATTAATAATTATATTGTTCAGGAATTGGATTTAACAGCTAAAGAGCAAGGTAGAATTAAATTTGGAATTGAATTATTAATTTCTACAATTATGTCTCTTGGTACTACACTTATTGTAGCTAAATTATTGGGTATTCTTAATTCTGTAATCTTTATCTCATTAGCTGGTGTATTATTAAAACAAGTTTCAGGAGGAATTCATTTTAAGACTCCTTGGGAATGCGCTTTCTTTACTGCTTTTTTCTTTAACTTACTAGGTTATATTAGTTTCTGGGCTAAAGAATCAGTTTTTAATAATTGGGTATTATTTTTAGTTCTTAGCTCTCTTTATATAATAATATCATTATTCTTATGGAGCCCAGCAGATGTTCCAGAAAAGCCGATTAAAGATCAGAGGCAAAGGAGAAGACTAAAGTTAATATCCTTAATCTTGGCTATATTTTTATTAATCTTAGTAGCTCTTTTATTTTATATTTATAAAGGTTGCTTTGCTTTGATTAATGTTAGTCTAATTTTAGGATTATTGTTTCAAGTATCTTCAATTAATCCTTTAGCTTATAAGTTATGTAATCTTTATTACCGGGTTAAAGTGAAATTTGTCTCGAAATAGGATGAATTAGTATTTAATAAAATTATTTTAGTATAAGGAGGAGATAATAATGAAGAATTTATTAAAAAAATTCTTGGTAAATGGGCTAGCTGCTATTTTATTGGCAATTGCATCAACTGGGATTGCTTCAGCATGTGGTGGAGGTTTCTATCAACCTGAATTACCAGAAGAATAAATTATATCACAGTAAAAGGTAGTATTTATACTATCTTTTTACCTTTTTTTACATGGAGGGATATGTATTGAATGATAGCAATTTAAATTGGAAAGAGGTAAGACAGAACAAATTAACAGATTATATTTCCTTTAGTTACATTATATCTTTATTACTTATGGGATTAATGTTTGTAAAATTTGTTTTCAATTTTCAATTTGCTCTTACATCTTATATTACTTTAATGAGCTTTATGTTTATGTTATTTATTTATTTTGTCTCTAGATATTTAAATAGCAAGACAATAATGGATACTCCTACAAAAAAGACTTATTTTTTATTTGTTATATTTATTACTTTAATTTCTCTGGCAATTTATAATAATATGATTTTTAATAGGCATTTTTTAAAGGTATATTATATAATTCCTATCATTTTAGCTACAGTTAATTACGGTCAAAGCTTTGGCTTTTTTGTAGCAGGTTATTCTACTATAAATTTGTTGTTATTAAACTATTCCTTGAGAGACTTTTCTAATCTTGATTTTGATATAATACTTATTATCTTATCTTTTTGGATTGCTTGGTTGATTGGAGGCTTTATAGGTTTAGAAAGAAGGATACAGAAGCACCTGGAGAAGATGGCTATTACAGATAGTTTAACTGGATTACCTAATTATGCTAATTTTCAAAGAAGATTAGATGTATGGTTACAGAAAGCTGAAAAGAAGCAAGTTGCACTAAGTTTGGTAATAATGGATTTGGATAACTTTAAGTTTTTTAATGATTCGCTAGGGCATCAAAAAGGTGATGAATTATTAAAAAATGTGGCTATTCTGGTTAAAGAAGAGATAGAAGAAGAGGATATTTTCTTTGCTCGTTGTGGTGGAGATGAATTTGTATTCTTATTTTTTGGTTATGATGAGAAGGATACTCTAAGTAAGATTACTAAAATTAAAGATAAAGTACAAGAGAATTTAGATATACCCTATGAGGAATTTTTAGAGCAGAAACCAACCTTCTCATTAGGGATATCATCCTTTCCAGAGCAAGCAAAGAATAAGAAGGAATTAATTGATATGGCTGACTATGCTTTATATCAAGTTAAGACTACTCAAAAAGATCAAGTTAAAGTTTATTATGAAGCTTTAAATGAACTAGCAGCTGAAAGTGAAGAGTCAGAAAGAAAATTGTTTAACTCAGTAAGAACTTTATTGAATATAATTAATGCAAAGGATAAGTATACCTATGGACATTCAGATCGTGTAGCAGGCTATGTGAGAGAGTTTGCTGAGGAATTAGGATTATCAACTACAGAAAAGAAGAAGTTGATCTATGGCGCTTTTTTTCATGATATAGGAAAGATTGAGATTGAACGGGAAATTTTAATGAAACCAGAAAGGTTGACTGAAGTGGAATGGCAAAAAATAAAAAGACACCCTGAGATTGGTGCAGAGATTCTTAAACCTCTAGAATCTTGCCAGGAAATTTTACCGATGTCCCTTTATCATCATGAGAATTATGATGGAACAGGTTATCCCAAAGGATTAAAGGAGAATGAGATTCCTTTTTATGCTAGAATATTAAGGATTGTGGATAGTTTTGATGCGATGACAAGTAAAAGACAATATAGTTTTGCTTTGAGCAAACAAGAGGCTCTTGAAGAATTAAATAGAGGAGCTGGTAAAGAATTTGATCCTATCCTCGTAAAGATATTTACCAGAGTAGCAGAGAAGAATATTTCTTTAAATTAAATACTTAATAATTTCAAAAAATAAGCTCTTTTTAAGAGCTTATTTTTTATAGTCCTATATCTTTATCTCTATTCATCACCACTACTTCAGAGCCTTCGATCTGTTTATATAATGTTGAATATATCTGGATTGTATCTTCAAGACTTAAGCCGTGTACTTCAATACTGGTTAATAGCTCAGCTAATTTAATATCATGCTCCTCATAAATTCTTGATATTAAATTGACTGTACCTTCGATATCATCTTTAGGAACAATTTCAGGATGAATTAAAATTTTAATATCTTTTATTTGATCTAGTTTGCCATCAATAAATTTTGCTTTACCTCTTTCATCAATACCCTGCACAATTATTTCACCTCCTTTAATCTACACAATATTGTTATCAATTAATCATAGCAGAGAAGAATATTTCATTATAAAAGAGTAACTTTTTATATTTTTTGATTATTTTAGTCTTATAATTTTGTCGATTAAAGATTTTGAGGTAGTCATCTATGGTTCTAATATATTGACCATTATCAAATAAGCTCATAAAGTGATTATTAAAATGTGAATTTAAATGGTAATAAGGCTCAATTATTAATAGCTTCCCATTAGAATTTAATAAATCAGCTAATTCAATGAGAATATCTTCTAAATCTATTGAAGAGATATGATGTAAAACTGCAATTATCAAAATATAGTCAAAGGACTGATTAATATCTTTTAAACCTTTCTCCTTAATACTTCGAAAAGAGTATTTTGGATATAACTCTTTAGCATATTTAATTCTGTTTGAATCAAGGTCTATTCCTAAATATTTATCAGGTGAAAAGAGGGAACAGCTAGATCCTATACCGCACCCAAAGTCTAGAACTTTTTTATCATGAAGATTAAAATTATTACTTATAAGGTTATTAATATATAAGTTGACCAAGTATTTAGGACGGATTAGCCAATGGTATATCTTCGGTGATAGTTCCATAAAAAATAAATTCACCATCTTTCTTATAATATATATTGTTATTTATAAACTGCCCTCTAAAATATTAAAATATAATAAAAACTTATGTCTATGCTTGAATATAATAATATAAAAAAATAATTATTTATAGATTATCAAAGCTTTGTATAATTATGATTTATTAGATTAGAAGGGGGAAGTAGGTTTTAGTGTTTATTTTTTCTTGCCTAATCTATTTGTTCTATGTTATAATAAAGCAGATAAAAATTGAATAAGACAGTTCATTTGCACCATCCTGTCTATAAATAAAACTAGGGCAACTATCATTAAATAAAATATTTGATAGTTATTTCGTGTTATATAGATAGGGGCAGAGTTGCCTCTTTTTTTATTATAGAATATATAATTTTTATAATAGGGGTGCATTAGCGTACCTCTATTATTTTTTTGGAGGTTGAATTATGAATAGGATTGGGATTACAACTACTGTTCCAGTAGAGGTATTATTAGCGGCAGGTTATCAAGTAACAGATCTCAATAACATCTTTGTTACGTCAGAGGATTATAGTGAATATATCGATTTAGCAGAAAAGGATGGCTTTCCTAAGAGTTCATGTGCTTGGATTAAAGGAATTTATGGAGTCTGTTTAAAAGAGGGAATTAAAGAGATAGTTGGTGTAGTAGAAGGTGATTGCTCTAATACGAGGGCTTTACTGGAAGTCTTGGAGCTAAAGGGTGTGAAAGTTTATCCCTTTGCATATCCACATAGCCACCAATTAAAGGATGTTAAGGAAGCTCTAGATAAATTCATGGCATTATTTAATGTAAGTAGGGAAGATGTAGAAGATGTTAGAGAGAAATTGAATAAAGTTCGAGCTTTAGTAAAAAGGTTAGATAAATTAACATATCTTGATAATAAAGCTACTGGTTTTGAGAATCACCTCTATCAAGTTAGTAGTAGTGATTTTAATGGAGATTTTAATAGATTTGGAGAAGAGTTAAAAACCCTAATAGCTGAAATTAAAGAGCGTAATCCGATTGATAAGAAGTTAAGATTGGGTTTTATCGGTGTTCCTCCTATGACTATTGATATTTATGAGTATGTAGAGAAATTTGATGCTAGTTTTGTCTATAGTGAAGTACAACGGGAATTTGCCTTTCCTCGTGCTGATGAGCATGATAATATCTATCAGCAATATTATGACTATACTTATGTTTATGATTTAGATTTTAGGCTGAAATATATTAAAAGAGAAATTGAACTTAGAAACTTAGATGGTCTAATTCATTATACTCAAGCCTTCTGTTATCGGGAGATAGAGAATATAGTTATTAAGCAGGAGTTGGATATACCGATTTTAAATATTAGTGGAGATAAGCTCAATAGATTGGATTCAAGGACTAAGCTGAGAATAGAAGCTTTTTTAGATATGTTAGGTGATTTAAAGGAGGGAAGACTTTGAAGACTTTAGGAATAGACTTAGGTAGTAGGGAAGTAAAAGTAGCTGTTATGGAAGATAATCAGATTGTAAAAAAATTCAAAGTCAGTACTCTCTCCTTCTATAAAGATTACTGTAACTTCGAAGGGAAGATAATAGTTGACGAGACTAAGCTGAATCTAGGAAATGTAGCAAGTAAAGTATCTACTGGTTATGGTCGCAATAATACAGACCTTAAATCCTTTGAAGCGATTAATGAGATTAAAGCCCATGTCTATGGAGCAATTTATCAGACTGGATTAAAAGATTTTATCCTCCTAGATGTAGGTGGGCAAGATGTTAAGGTAACGAAGGTAGAGAAGGGCTTAATCGTTGATTTAGAGTTGAATGATAAATGTGCAGCTTCTTGTGGAAGGTATTTAGAGAATATGGCAAACTTACTAGAAGTACCTTTAGCTGAAATGGCTAAGCATTATTCTAATCCTGTAGAATTAAACTCTACTTGTGCGGTCTTCTCTGAATCTGAATTAATCGGACAGATAGCCGAAGGTGTAGAGATAGCAAGACTTTGTGCAGGTGTAAACTACTCCATGTATAAGAGATTACAGCCGCTTTTGACTAAATTTAGAGGAAGGAAGCTGGTCTTATCTGGTGGAGTAGCCCATAATCGAGCTTTGCAAGAATACTTAAAGAGGGATTATGATCAATTGATTTTATTAGATGATCCTCAATTTAATGGAGCAATTGGATGTTGTTATTATGGGAGAAGGATAGTTAATAGTTGACAGAGGACAGTTAAAAATCAAGAACTTGATAACCCTTTATATTATGAAGGTTTAAGAGGTCTTGAACTTAACTGTCAACCGTCACCTGTACACTGTAAACTAATATAAAAAGTGTCGCATTATCTGTCTTAAATTTTAATCTATAAGATCTTAATCAAAAATAAAGAGGTGAAGTATTTATGAAGAAAGCAGTAGTTTTATTGTCAGGTGGATTAGATTCGACAACAGCATTATATCTGGCTAAATCTAAAGGGTATGAGGTTTATGCTATCTCCTTTGATTATGGGCAGAGGCATGATAAAGAGCTCCAATCTGCTAAAAATGTAGCAGAGGTTGCTGGAGTAAAAGAGCATATTATAGTAGAGACTAATATGGGTGCCTGGGGAGGATCAGCTTTAACTGATCAGAGTATAGATGTCCCAGAAGGTGATGAGCAGAGAAAGGAGATTCCAGTTACTTATGTACCTGCTAGAAATATGATATTTTTATCTTATGCTGCTTCCTATGCCGAAGTGGTTGGAGCTCAGGATGTATTTATTGGGGTAAGTGAAGTCGATTATTCTGGTTATGTTGACTGTCGCCAAGAGTTTATCAATGCTATGGAGCAGGCAATTAACAAGGGAACTGTCTGTGGTGCCGAAGAAGGTAAGCCTATCAAAATTCATGCACCTTTTATCAATATGACTAAGGCTGAAGAGATAAAGCTGGGGATAAAACTTGGAGTAGACTATGCTCAGACCTGGTCTTGTTATTGCGGAGAAGAGCAGGCTTGTGGTAGTTGTGATAGCTGTGTCTTAAGGTTGAAGGCCTTTGAAGAAGCAGGTCATATAGACCCACTAAAATATCAGGATTAGGCAGAGAATTAACTGTAACTTAAAATATAAAATATTATTTTCACGGAGACTCTTGAACTTTGGACTCGTAGAGAGGCTGGATATGAGGATTCAGTGGAGTATAAAAATAGTTGATGGTTGGCAGTGTAAACTAAAGAATGGTGGGGTGAAATAATGATAACTGTAACTAAAGAATTTAGTTGGGATATGTCACATATGTTAGCTGAGCATGAAGGGTTATGTAAGAATCTCCATGGTCATACCTATCGGATGGAGGTCACTGTAGCCAAAAAAGAGGGTTCATTAGAGGATGAGGGCTCTAAAGCTGGAATGGTGATTGATTTTAAGGATTTAAAAGAGATAGTTAAAGAAGAGATAATTAGTCCTTTAGACCATTCTTTTATGTATTGGACCCATTCATCTGATGAGATAGAGCATCAACTAGCACAGATATTACAGCAAGCTGACAGAAAAGTCTTTGCAGTAGACTTTAGACCTACTGCTGAGATGATGGCAATTTATTTCTTTCAGAGTTTAGAAGATAAATTTAATGAGATTGATATAGATTTAGTCAGTATCAAGGTGTGGGAGACTCCAACAAGTTATGCTGAATTTAGGGGAGAGAGGTAGGATTAGGATGAAGATAAGGGAGTTTGAAGAAGTAAGGATTCCAGTAGTTGAAATCTTCAATAGTATCTCAGGGGAAGGTATCTCAGCAGGTGAGGTAGTTACCTTCCTTAGAGTAGCAGAGTGTAATTTAAGGTGTAGCTATTGTGATACTACCTATAGTTATCAATTATCAGATGATAATTATGACTGGTTGACCCCTCAAGAGATTTTAGAGAGATTAAGCCAATATAACTGTAATAAGGTTATCTGTACTGGTGGGGAGCCTTTGGAAACTACTAAAGCTAAGCGCTATCTACCGTTATATCTGGTTAAGAAAGGTTATAAAGTTAGAATTGAAAGTAATGGTAGCTGTCCAGTTTATAGTAAAAAGGAGCTGAGAGAATTTGAAATTGAACAGGTTAATGATAGATTAAATTATACCTTAGATATCAAGCCACCAAGCTCTAAGATGTCAAACCATAATATCTTTGCAGAGAACTTTATTAAGTTAACTTTAGGTGATGAGTTGAAGTTTGTAGTGGCTAATGATGAAGATTTAAATTATGCTAAGAAAGTTATAGATAAATATAAGGATATCTTAGCCAAGTCCAATCTGATAATAAATTTTTCTCCAGTATTTCAAGCAATTGAAGCTGAATCTTTGGTTGAATTTTTAAAGGAGAATAATCCTTATTTTATAAATAACAATTTAAAAGTTCGATTAAGCTTACAACTACATAAGTTTATCTGGGATCCAGAAGCAAAGGGAGTATAGATTCAGTTGATAGTGTATAGTGAATAGTAAAAAACTTATACAATAAAGAACTTAATGTTTTTGAACTTAACTGTCAATTGTCAACTCTAAACTATTAACTATAGAGAGGAGAGGTACTAATAGATGAAGGATGTACAGAATATTAAAGGTAACTATAAATTTGCAATTAATCGGGTTGGAGTAAATAATTTAACTCATCCTATTAGAATTAAAGCAAAGAGTGGAGCAGTAGTGACTACAGTAGGGGACTTTTCTCTAGCTGTTAACCTTTCTAAGTCATTAAAAGGGATTAATATGAGTAGATTACTTCAGTTATTATCAGAATTAAATCGAGGTAGATTTACTATAGGGGATTTTAAAGAGGATATATTGAAGGTGTTAGAGGAAATTAAAACTCGAATGGAGAGTGATAATGCTTACTTTGAAGTGGACTTTGATTACTTTATAGAGAAGAAGGCTCCAGTTTCAGAGTATAGTGGTATTGCACCTTATAAATGTAGGATAGAAGGCTCTTTAAAAGATAGTCAGTATGACTTGATTTTAACAGTTGAAGTTCCGATAACAACTCTATGTCCATGTTCTAAAGAGATCAGTAATTACTCAGCCCATAATCAACGAGGCTATGTCAAGACAAGTATTAGATATAAAGATTTAATCTATCTAGAAGATATCATAAAGTTGGTAGAAGAGGTAGGAAGTTGTGAGATTTATCCTATCTTAAAGAGAGTTGATGAGAAATATGTAACTGAAAAGGCTTATGAGAATCCACGCTTTGTAGAGGATATTGTCAGATTGGTAGCAGAAAAGTTAGAGGCAGAATCTAAGGTTACTTGGTTTAGGGTAAGTAGTAGGCATCAGGAGTCTATTCATTCCCATGATGCTTATGCAATGTTAGAAAACTGGAAATAATCAAGAAGGTCAGGGTTACTTGATCTTCTTTTTGTTTTAAGATGTATCTTAATATATAGATAATGGGACACTTTTAACTTCAGTGTACAATGTAAATTATATAGCTAATAGTTAAGTTCAAAAACATCTACCTCATCCCTTAATCCCCCTACGAGTCTACAAGGTAAGACTCTTCGTGAAAAAAGCATCTTCTCCTACACTAGGAGAAGGGAGACCAAATTTTTAATTCCCCCTTCCTATCGTAGGAGAGGGGGCTAGGGGGTGAGGTCTGAAAAGTGTCGTAATATACCCATAAAGTTCAATTCTAAATTCACAAATCTATATCTTATTATCTCCTGCTTAAGTTATAATTATTATTACTTTATATAATTTAGTTCTATTATTGAATAAATTAAAATATATATTTTAAAGATTGTAATTAAAATTAACAAAGAAGGAGGGGATAATGTGTCTTATTATTATGATTCTCAAAGTGAGTTGACTGTACTAGAGGCTAAAAGAGTTGCTAAAGCTATAAAAGAGAAGAAGGAAGATGAATACTCTAAAAAAAGATATTAGGTCAAAAAGACCTTGAATTTATAAATATATAGGGAAGTTAGGGGAGACCTTAGCTTCCTTATTATTTTTATATTAGTTTGTATTGCTGAGTAAATAAATATAGTTAGTGATAGAGGATAGTTGAATATAAGTATCGAAGTTTAAATAGTAACCTTAATCCTCAAAGAATATAAAAGGGAGATAATCTGTTTTTTTATTTAGAAATAAAGTATTTTAGTCATCTGCTAAGGGGGGAGATAGAGTGTATAAAAGATTTTTGAGTATTTTATTTTTATTAATTTTAGTAATAGGGTTATTGGGATGTTCAAAGGATAAGGTGACTTCTAAAACTGGTATTAATTATGATTCATCAGGGGTATATAAAAAGATATTTTCTGAAGGCGAGAGTAAAGAGCTCAATTTAGGAATCTTGGCATTAGGTGAGTCAGCAATTGTAGCAATTAGTCCTTTAGATTTTAATCCTGATTCAAGTAACTTATTTTTTGGAAACATTGAAGTAGATTTTAAGCTTGATAAGAATAGTAATATAGTATCAATCCCAGCTGAAAATATTAAGAAGAGTAATAAAAGAGATGTTATTGAGAAGGAAAGTAAGTCAAATAATAATTCAGAGCAAGAGCAGATGGATATTTCAATGCGTCAGATTGAGGATAAGCTATTTAAGGATTATGGTGTTTCAAAATTATTAAATAATAGTGTCTCAATCCAATCACTTGCATATCAAGTTGGAGATCAGAAAGAATTTAAAATGGCAGATACCTATAATCAAGCAAATCCACCTACTGTTATAGCCACTGTCCAGAAGGTGAGTGACTATGCCTACATCTTTGTCGATGAAAATGTCTCTATATCATCAGCTAAATTGGATGCCTTTGCTGATGAATTTGATAATCAGATATTTCCTACAGATATTAAATATTTTGCTAATCATGATTATTTTACTGGAGGATATGATATTGACTCCAATCAGAAGGTTATAATTTTAATTACAGAGCTGGATACTGATCCAAGTGATGGAACTTCAATGGGGTATTTTGCTCCTTGGGATGTATATAGTTCTAGTGAAATTACTGCTTCTAATGAGGCTGATATGTTCTATATCAACTCTTGGGCAATTAATAATATGGAGTTAAAGCAGACCCTTGGTACTTTAGCCCATGAATTTCAACATTTATTGTTTTTTATAGAGAAGAAGTTTTATGCTAATAGAGAGTTAACTGATACTTGGATTAATGAAGGATTTTCTGGCTTGGCTGAATATCTGAATGGATACTATAGTTATAGTGGTGATCGAAGAATTATAGATAGTATAGGTGATAGAGGTTATTTTAATTATCCTCAAGGGGAGTCACTAGTATATTGGAATAATCAATTAAGTGATTATGGTGCGAGTAATTTATTTGCGTTTTATCTTTATAAACGATTTGGTATTGGTATTATCAAAGACATAATCTCTAGTTCTAAATCTCCAATAGAGGTGATTTCTAATAACTATGGTGATTTTACAGGCTTATTCCTTGATTGGATGATTACCAACTATATAACTGATGATAGCAATAATAGCTTTAATAATTATAATTACCCTTTTGCATTGGAATATTATCCTGCTTATGCTACATTAGATCAATATACTACTTCAGACTCTTTTCTGATAAAATCTACTGGGGTAAAGTATTATAAGATTGATGGTAGTGGAGTGGAAACTAGCCTAATAATAAGTTTACCTAAGAGAACAGGGGTAGTTATATATAAGACTACTAATTAAAGGAGGAAATAATAATGAAGAAATTATTAGTGATGAGTCTACTAATCATGCTATTAAGTACCTTTACTATATATGCTATGAGCTCTCCTAAGATAATGGCTGAAGGGTTAAGGGAAGGCTATCAGACTTTAGGGGGAAGTATCTATGAAGAAGGAACAGGTACAATGAGTTTATTGATTTTCAAAGGTCAGAATGGAAATAGATACTTAATTACTGGAGATTTAAAGGATAGGTTAAGAAATCTAAAAGGATTACCCTTAACCTTAACAGGACAGGTAGAAGATTTGAATTTGGATGGGAAGTTAACCCAAGCTAAGTTCAATGTAAAGCTATATGATGTGGAATACAGCTCCGATTATAAGGAGGTCTCTGTTTTAGGAACTTTAGAGGAGGATAAAGAGGGGTTGGTCTTATTGACTAAAGAACAGAAAGTCATTAGACTGGATTCTGATACATATCATTCTTTAGATAATTATCTAGGCAAGGAGATAGTAATCAATGGTTTCTTAGAAGAGTTAACAGAGTATCAAGCTAAGATGCAGGTTAAATCTTATAGAAATATAGACTAGGTAAAACAAGGGCTGAAGGTACCCTTGTTTTTTATTTAATGATAGGATAACCTTTAATATGGTCTATAAATTGTTTCAATAGATTAGTTAAATTTTTATCTTTATGATAAATAAGATTAAAGCTTCTTTGGAACTGGATATCTCTGAGATTTAACTTTATCAGCTCACCTTTTAGCAGTTCTTCCTGTATGGCAATATCTGGGAGAATAGAGATACCTAGATTATTCTTAATAGATTTTTTGATAGCCTCAATATTATTGAGAGTATGTTTAATTTGATAATTGATATTATAAGCATTCATAATCTTATCAATTATCTCCTTAGTTCCACTGCCTTCCTCTCTACTGATAAAATGCTGATTTTCTATATCCTCTCTGTCAATTGTCTTCTTTTGAGTTAAAGGGTTATCCTTTGAACAGACCAAAAAGAGTTTGTCATGGTAAAAGGAGTCAAAGAAAATGTCTTTAGCTCCAATCAGTCCCTCTACTAGTCCAATATCGATATCATTATTTAGAATCTTCTCTTCAATTACACTTGTATTGTCTATAACAAGATTTAAATTAATCTCTGGATATTTCTTATTAAATTCTTTAATAATTAAGGGTAATAAATAAGTACCAATAGTCATGCTTGCCCCTACCCTTAGTTTGCCAACCTTTAAATTAGCTATATCCTCTAGAGTATTTTCTGCCTCATCCATAATCAAAATTATTCTCTTGCTATATTTTAAGAGTATCTCTCCAGCATGAGTTAATACTAATCTTTTATTCATTCTCTCAAATAATTTAACCTGTAATTTTTCCTCTAAATCTATAATTGTTTGACTAACTGCAGGTTGCGTCATATATAATTGCCTAGCTGCCTCAGACATACTATTTGTCTTACAAACTGTTGCAAAAATTTTAATCTCTCTTAAATTAATCTTGTAGTTTAGATTCATCAGCCACCTCCTATAAGCAATTACTTATATAATTAATAATATCATACTATTTTACTAATGGTAAAGCAGATAATAAAATATAAGTAGAGATGATATTATCGCTTAATGGGGATGTTGCAACACTTATTAATTTACACTTAAGACTATTAAAACACAAATTAGTAATGGAGATTTTATCAAATTTAAGGTGGTTTATTAGATTGATGGTTTTTAAGAACTTAATCCTTTAATTAGTCATTGTGTATTATTAATTGTCAATTGATATGAAAGTGTCGCGATATCTATTTTTTCTGATAGTATTAAAAATAGGATATAAAATTATAAAAGGAGTGTATACAGGTGAATCATAGCCTAGATAAGGAAAAGAGCAGATTAAAGTTGGTAAGTGAAAAGTTACCTGGTCTACTTCTAGCAATTATGATTGCTCTTCTAGGGAAGTATCTAGCTAATTGGATACCAAATATAGGTGGAGTTACTGTAGCTATTTTGTTGGGGATGATTATAGGTAATATCTTTAATTTAGGTGATAGTTATACTCTAGGGCTTCGTTTTGCTGAAAAAGAGATTCTCTCTTTAGCTATTATGTTGATGGGACTGAAGTTAGAATTGGCTGTTATAGGTGAATTAGGATTATCTATTATTATTATTATTGTAATTATGGTATTTAGTGCTATAGTGATGGGTATTGTTTTCGGTAGATTATTAGGTTTATCATCTAGTTTCAGTATCTTGCTTGGAGTAGGAAATGGAATCTGTGGTTCATCGGCGATTGCTGCAGTAGCACCTATTGTATCTAAGGAGGAAGAGGAGATTGGTTTATCTATTGGGGTAGTTAACCTCTTAGGGACTATTGGTATCTTCTTGCTTCCTTTATTGGTACATCTGCTAAGATTAGAAGAAGTTAGTAGTAGTCTGATGATTGGTGGAACCTTACAAGCTGTAGGTCAAGTAGTAGCAGCAGGTTTTTCTCTAAATGAAGAGATAGGTAGATTGGCTACTGTAATTAAGATGGGTAGGATTTTGATGTTAGCACCAGTAGTCTTACTGGTTACTCTTTCTAATAGAACGAATAATTCCAATTTTAAAAGTAAGCTTTCTCTGCCAATTTTTATTATTGGATTCTTTATATTCAGTCTATTAGGAAGCTTTGGAATTTTTCCTAAGACTATGAGTAATTATTTAAAATCTTTAAGTAAATTATTATTGATTATTGCTATGGCTGGAGTAGGACTGAAGATTAGGTTATCAAGCCTTCTTAAACAAGGACCTAAAGCTTTATTAGTAGGTGGGTTTATCTTTCTAGGACAGATAGTACTTATTGTATTTTTAATCAAATCAATATTATAGAGAATGTACAGTAAAGATTAAAAGTAGGTCGAATTTCTCGACCTACTTTTTTAATTAATCTTAATTTTAGATAATATTGACAATATTCTATCAGCAAATGTATAATATAATAAAAGGAATAATTCTCATAAAGGACAAATATTTAATCAAAATACCTAATAATAATTCTGTTAAGAATAATATTAATTTTATGCCTTATTTATCACCTGATGACTTTGGTTATGTCTAATTCTTTTGATTATGGGCTACTTGAAAAAGGGGGAAGCAAAGATGGTCGAGAGAAAGGTAAGGTTTCACAATGAATTTAATCTCCATGCAAGACCAGCATCTATTTTGGTAGAAGAAGCAGAGAAGTATAGTTCTCAAATTAAGATAATCAAAGGTAATCAGGAAGCAGATGCTAAGAGTATCTTGGGATTAATCTGCTTAGCTGTTAAAGATGGAGAAGAATTGATTATTCAAGCTAAGGGTGATGATGCTAAAGTAGCAGTAGATAGAATTGCTGACTTAATTGGAAATAAGTTGAGAATATTGAGCCATTTACAGGATAAGAAGGCAGTAGCTCAAGAATTAGGAGATGAGATATCTAAATATACTGTACCTAATCCTGCTGAGGTTGTTTCAATGATTGGAAAAGGTGTTAGAAAGACTATGAAATCAATTGGTATAGATGTAGAAGAAGATATAATTTAAAAATTCAAGATAGTAAAAAATGAGTTGGATTATATAATCCAACTCATTTTTTTAGAAAATTATTTGACCAAGAAGGTTTTGATATATCTATCTAGAATAAAGCATAATAAGAAATAATGGTAAATTGAATTGGTGTTGTTATATTTTGTATGATGTAAAAGTTAGCTTAATGAATATGGGAATTTTTTATAATATAAATTCATATATAATTAATGGGGGTGAAGGAAAAAAGATGGGGCAAAAACGGAAATTATTGGAAGAGTTAAATAAAATTATAGAAGGTAAAGATATTCAAACTTTATTTCAACCAATTATTAGTCTAAGAGATGGAGAAGTATTAGGATATGAAGCTTTAAGTAGAGGCCCCGAAGGTAGTCCGCTAGAAAGTGCTCCCAGTCTATTTACCACCGCTCTTGAATATGGTAGGATAGAGGATTTAGAGAGGATTTGTAGGGATAAATCGCTTGATAACTTTAAAAATTTTGATTTGAACTGCAAATTATTTATTAATGTTGATCCCACTATGATCTATGATTTTTATAATGGGAATATAAAAGATATAGATGTTGTTCAGGGAAATATAGTTATAGAATTGACCGAAAAGACCCACATCCGTGATTTTAATAAATTTGGCGAAGCATTACAAAGATGTAAAGCTAAAGGTTATAAGGTGGCTATAGATGATGCTGGAGCAGGTTATTCAGGTCTACAGTCTATCGTTTCGATATCATATAACTATATTAAGTTAGATTTATCTTTAGTCAGAAATGTTCATGAAGATATGGTAAAGTACTCTTTACTAGAGTCTATGATAAACTTTGCAAGAAAGATTGGTGCTAAAGTTATAGCTGAGGGGATTGAATGTAAGGAAGAGTTGAAGACTTTAATTGAATTGGGAGTCGATTATGGACAAGGATATTTGATAGCTAGACCAAATGAAGATATAGCCGATAGGTTAGAGATTGTAGATTATATCTTAGAAAAGAAGAGGGAATTTTATCGAGAGAGAAATTATAGTCAGATAAGACATCTAGTCAGTAAAGGTGTTACTGTCCAAATTGATGATAAAGTAAGTGACCTATTTGATATCTTTGAGAAGAAGAGATATCTGCAAAACATAGTGATCTTATCTAAAAGGAAACCTGTTGGCTTATTAACTAGGAATAAATTCTATTCTAAAATGGATACAAAGTATGCTTACTCTACATATATAGATGAGAAGGTAAGCGCAATACTAGAGGGAAGTCCTTTAATTGTTAATGAGAATGAATCTATTGAACAGGTAGCCCAGCTAGCAATGGGGCGTAATATTGAAGATATTTATGATGAGGTTATAGTAATTAGGGAGAATCAATATTTAGGTATAGCCTCTATTAGAAGATTATTAGATAGGTTGGCTCAACTTCAGATGGAACAGGCTAGGGGAATAGATTCTTTAACAGGTTTACCAGGGAATCTATCTATTGAAAAGGAAGTCTCTAGTCGTTTAGCAAATGGTGAATTATTCTCTGTACTATATATAGATTTGGATAACTTCAAACCCTATAATAATAAGTATGGTTATAAGAAAGGGGATGAAGTTTTAGCATTCACTGCTGATTTATTGAAGAATACTCTGGTAAAGTTGGGTAATAATGATGATTTTATAGGTCATATTGGAGGAGATGACTTTATAATTATCTCAACTCCTGATAGAGATGAGGCGATTAGTAAAGATATCATTAAAACTTTTGATAAAGAGATTCTTAAGTATTTTAGTAAAGAAGATATAATTAAGAAAAGTTTAGTTACTGAAGATAGAAATGGAGATATTTGCAATTATCCATTAACCTCCATATCGATATCTATAATAAATAATCATAATAATGACATTATAAATTATCGTCAAATCAGTGATATAGCCCTTGAATTAAAGGATTCTGCCCAAGAAGAAGAGGGAAGTGGATTTATTAAATTAAGAGACTAGTTTTAGCTTGATCTTAGATATTAGTTTAAAGTTATGTTAAAATATTAGGCTAAATACATTATATAACTCTCCTAATTAAAAAATATTGTTAATTGTATTAATTTTAACTAATTATTAACATTTTCTTTATATTCTATTAACAATACTATGGAATAATAGTGTTGAAAAAGTATTTATTGGACAAATTTCGATGATTAATATTAGTTTTATTCTCTTTACTTGACGATATTAAATTTAGCATCGTCAAGTGTTTGTAAAAGTTTTAATTTTATTAATGAGTTAAAAATATATGATCTAAGGATATTCTATAATTAATAAGGATGGTTAAGTTTCTACAAAATTAACTGATATTATTAATTGGGAGGAAAGAGTATGGAGATAAAAGATAAGATCCTCTTAGAGGATTTAAAGAAGGTTATTGATAATAAGAGTATAAGAACTCTTTTCCAACCTATAATTGATTTGAAAGATGGTCAAATATTAGGTTATGAAGCTTTAAGTAGGGGGCCTGAAGGTAGTGAATTAGAAAGCCCTTACAAACTATTTAACTTGGCTAGAAAGCATAATATGCTCTTTACATTAGAGCAGGTCTGTCGAGAGAAAGCTTTATTGAATAGTAAAACTATAATTAGCGGGGGCAAACTATTTCTCAATGTTGATCCAGGGGTAATTTATGATAATAATTTTAAGAGCGGTATAACTAAAGAGATTATAGACAATATACATATCTCTCAAGAGGATATAGTAATTGAATTGACAGAGACGACTTGTATTGATGATTATAATAGCTTTAGGTTGGCTTTAGATCATTATAAGCAACAAGGCTATCAGATTGCTATAGATGATACTGGAGCAGGGTATTCAGGGTTACAATCTATAGTCTCTATCTCTTATAATTATATTAAGTTAGATCGTTCTTTGATTCAAGATATTGATAAAGAACCGATTAAACAGGCTTTACTGGAGACATTTATGAGGTTTTCTAGAAAAATTAATTCTAAGGTTATTGCTGAAGGGATTGAGACGATGGCTGAATTAGATACTCTCTTGGCTATGGGAGTTGACTATGGACAAGGATATCTGATTGCTAGACCACAGGAGAAGATTGGCTATAATTTAGAGATTGTAGATTATATTTTAAGGAAGAATAAGGAGAAAAAGGGGTTTGTAGATCAAAATACTATTGGTAAGGTTGCTAAAAGAAATACTACTATAGATATTTCAACTGATATAAATCGGATAATAGATATTTTTGAAGAGGATAGAGGATTAGGGAGCTTAGTGGTTTTAGACAATGAAAGCATAGTTGGCTTAATAACTAGAAATCGAGCTTTATATAATAATTTAGATAGGAATAGAGATATATTTGAGATTATAAAACAGAACCCCTTAAAGGTTGATTATTATACCACTATTGAGGAGGTAATCGATAAGTCTATGAGAAGAGATTTAGTAGACTTATATGATTGTATTATCATTACTAAAGATGATAATTACTTTGGGACTGTCTCTATTAAAGAGCTCTTAAAATTTTGCCTAAATTCAGATACAAGAGAGAAAGTAGATACAAGCTATTTTAATGAATTGTTTCAAAGATTAGTGATATAAAGGTTGAATAAGAAGGATGGCTGCTATATAGCAGCCATCCTTCTTATTATGAAAAGTTTATTTAGCAGCTAACCATACTTATAAATTTGAACAAATTTATATAAGAATAAAAATAGTGGTTTAATAAAAATTATCAATTTAAGAAGATGTTAACAGAATATTAATATTATTTCAAAATCACTGTAATATAGATATGTGATAATAATACTTAAATAAGGAAGTTGATTATAACTTTCTAATACTACAATTTAGATAAGATAATAAGGAGGAGAAAGATTTTGAAAAAAGGTATATTCTCTAAAAGTTTATTATTTGTTTTAGTTGCTATTGTATTACTATCAGGGTTAAGCTCTATTGCAGTAGAAGCTATGAGTTCTAAGCCAGTAGAGACAAAAAATGAAGTTAAAAAAATAGAAGAGGTTAAAGCACCTAAGTATGTATTCTACTTTATAGGTGATGGTTTAGGACCTGCTCAACGACAATTGGCTGAATATTATTTTAAGTATCAAAGTAAAGACCAAAATGCTAAATTATTGATGGATCAATTCCCAGTAGCAGGAATTAATACTACATACTCTGCTGATTCATTGGTAACAGATTCTGCAGCAGCAGGAACAGCTTTGGCTACTGGATATAAGACAAATAATGGAGTAATTGCTCAATTGCCAGATGGAACGAATCTTAAGACTCTTGCTGAGGTAGCTAAAGAGAAGGGAATGGCTACTGGTTTGGTATCTACTACTAGATTAACCCATGCTACTCCAGCTAGTTTTGCTACTCATATTGATAATCGTAATAAAGAGAATGAGATTGCTGCTCAATACGTAGAGAGTGGTGTTGAGTTCTTAGCAGCTGGTGGTTATAGATATTTTGTACCTAAAGGTGGAGAATTAAAGTCTAAGAGAAAAGATGATAGAGATTTAGTTAAGGAATTTAAAAACAAAGGGTATAATACCTTTATTTCAGAAGCAGATACTACTCAATTTAGAAGCTTTGCACCACAAGGAAAGGAAAAAGTGGTAGCTCTGTTCACTTATAGTCATCTACCTTATGAGATCGATAGAGATGTTAATAAACTGCCAAGTTTGGCTGAAATGACTGAAAAGGGTGTTGATGTATTGTCTAAGTATGATAATGGATTCTTTATGATGATTGAAGGCGGAAGAATTGATCATGCAGCACATGCCAATGATCCTGCTGGTATGTTACATGATACTTTAGCCTTTGATAGAGCTATCAGTAAGGCTTATAAGTTTTATCAAGCTCATCCAAAAGAGACTTTGATTGTGGTAGTAGGAGATCATGAAACTGGTGGTGTTGGTCTAGGTTTTGCTAAGAATTACTTCTTAAATGTAGATAAGTTAGCTGCTGTTAAAGTATCTACTGCAGATGTATTGAATTATGGAGAAGGTAAGTATAATGGTAATAGAGATGAATTCTTTAGTTATATTGATAAAAATTTAGGGTTGAGCAATCTAACTGTTCAAGAGAAGGCAGAGATTGTAAAGGCTATGGATATGGTAGATAAAGGGCATAAAGCTTCTGCTAGAGAATATGGTGGTTATGATCCAGTAGCAATTGCTACAACTCATGTTCTATCAGAGAGAGCAAACTTACAATGGACTACTTATGCTCACTCTGCCACTTCAATTCCTTTATCTGCTGTAGGTGTTGGAGCAGATAACTTTGGGGGATATAAAGATAATACTGAAATTGCTAAAACGATGGCAAAAGTAATGGAAGTTGAATTAGCAAGATAATAAATGTTTTATCTAAGTCTAAATTTAAATAAGAAGAAATTAAATATAAATGATTAGTAATTAAAATATAAAGAGATTATAATCTATTATTAAAATAAATAGTCGGGATTAAATCCCGACTATTTATAATTTGAAAAAGACTATAAATTTATCTGGGGTGGTTTGGATGAGAAAAGTTAAAGTAATGGTGATATTAGCAATAATTCTAATGATAATGGGATTATTTATTAATATACACTCTAAAGATGAATGGGGAAATTTAGAGGTTAAGGCTATTGTTTTAGATACTGATAATAGTGATATGATTCAAGCTGGTATCTCAAAGATTGGCTTTCAATCCTTGCAGGTTAAAATCTTAGAAGGTAGATATAAAGGAGAAAAGATATCAGCATCAAATAATTTACTTGGCAAGCTAGATATAGATAATTATTATAAAGAGGGTGATAAGATAGTAGTTGCTCTCTTAGAAAAAAACAATCAAATAATCAGTGCCAAGGCTATAGATCTCTATCGACAAAATTGGGAATTATTACTTTTTGGTTTTTTTGTATTATTATTAATCTTGTATGCTGGTTATACAGGGGTTAAAGCATTATTCTCTTTTATAGCAAGTCTATATTTGATTTGGAACTTCCTGATTCCAGGATTATTAGAGGGTAAAAATCCTCTATTATTATCCTCAGTAATTTTACTATTATTATCTGCTATTATTATCTTTGCAGTAGCTGGTTTTAATAGAAAAGGATTAGCTGCTTTTGTTGGAACAATATCAGGGTTGGCTATTACTATAGGAATCACAGTCTTTTTTGGTAATCGTTTAGAGTTGATGGGGATGACTTCACCCTTTGCAGAGACCTTATTATTTAGTGGTCATCTGGACTTGGATATGAAGGATATTTTTTATGCTGCTATAGTAATCGGTGCTTCAGGAGCTGCAATGGATATTGCGATGGATATCGCAGCTTCTATGGAAGAGATAAAGTTAAAGAGACCTGATATTGAGAGGGGAGAGTTAATTCAATCGGGTTTTAATGTTGGAAGAGCAGTAATTGGGACTATGACGACTACTTTACTTTTGGCCTATTCTGGAGGATACCTTACCTTACTAATGTTATTTATGACTAAAAACTCAACTTTTAGTAGAATGTTGAATTTTAAGATGGTATCTGCAGAGATATTACGGACATTAACAGGGAGTATTGGTCTGGTATTGGTGGCACCTATTACAGCCTTTTTTGCTGGTTGGACATATTCTATCGATATCAGAGCAATATTTGATAAAGAAAAAGAGATAGAAATGGTAAAAAATGTAGAAGTTTCTGATTAAAAAATATCTATTTTAATTTTATTAACAAAGTATTAATTTAATTGTAATTCTATGTTAATATTTATTTGTTATTATGTAACTTAGAAATATTCCATTTATTAGAAAAATTACATTAGTTAAGCTTATCTTTTAGGAAGAAATAAAGGGTGGAGTTATGGATAAAAAATCTTACTGAAAAAGATTATTGATATAGGAGGGAGCAATTTTTGAATACTATATCTAAAATAAATCATATGTTGGCAAATGTTAAGGGAGTAATAGAAGTGAAAAAGATGAGAAATCCTATTCAACCTAATCAGGATAGCTTAATGAGTGAATTAGATAATGACCATCACCTATCTAAGGTTAGTAGAGCAAAGAGTAAATCTTTAGTTGGAGTTGTTATTGGAGAGTTGATCAAAAGAGAGTTAACAGTAAGTTTAGATACTAAAACAAATAAAGCAATTGAAATGTTTGAGGACTATGGTTGTTTGCAGGAAATAGTAGTTTTAGATGATGACAAACCAGTAGGTCTATTGATGAAGAATAAAATCTTTTCTAGACTAGGAACCCGTTATGGGTACTCGATATTTATCGATAGATCAGTTAAATTAATCATGGATAAAAATCCATTGATAGTAGATGCCAACACTCCTATTGAAGAGGTATCTACTCAGGCTATGAGTAGAGATATTGATAACATATATGACTGTATAATAGTAACTAAAGATGATAAATACCTAGGTGTAGTATCTATCAAAAATTTGTTAGACAAATTTTCTAAATTAAAGATTGAGCATGCTAAAAATTTGAATCCCTTAACAAATCTACCTGGAAATATAATGATTGAAAGAGAGGTTACAGAAAGGATTTTAAAGAATAAGATCTTTTCAGTTCTTTATATAGATTTAGATAATTTTAAAGCTTATAATGATTATTATGGCTATAAAAAAGGTGATCAAGTTATTAGCTATACAGCAGAGTTATTAAAAGAAGTGGTGATACATGTTGGAGATGAAGGTGATTTTGTAGGGCATATTGGTGGAGATGATTTTGTAATAGTTACTATTCCTGAAAAAGATGCGTTAATTAGTCAGAGTATAATTGATATATTTGACCTAGAAATTAAGAAATTTTTCAATGAAGAGGATAGGCAACAGGGATATATCATGACAAAGGATAGACAAGGTAATATCTGCAAGACTCCTCTAGTAAGTATCTCGATAGCTATTGTTAGTAATAAAGACAGAGAGATAAATAGTCATTTGAAGGTAAGTGATATTGCTGCCGAAGTTAAGAAGCGTGTTAAGAAGATGGATGGTAGTAATTATCAACGTGAATTACGCAGAAATTAAAATAAGATTAATTATAACCTTTTAGATAGCATTAAGCTATCTTTTTTGTTTGTTATTAATCACTGATGATTATATTGGTTATAAGGTGAGAGTTAGTGGGGATATTGCAACACTTTTACTTTAGAAAGTAAACAAATAGATTTATTAAAAAATTATTACGGGAAAGCTTAGCAGCTTTCACCCCAAGGGCACTTCTTTTAGGGTGTTCTCGTGTTACTTTTGTACCCAAAGGCATCATTGAGGAAGAAATACCGCTTCTTTCAAAGCTCATTGCCACAAAAGTAACCAAACCTACGAGTTGAGTTTTACCTTCAGGGTTATAAAGCAACCACTGCGTGGCAAATACAGCCCAATACAAAGTCAATTGTAAATTCAAAAAGTGTGTATTATCTATTGGTAATGATACTTTTAAATTTTACTCTAAAATAAGATGACTATCTATAGTAATAATTATCCTTAAAGTCTAATAAAATATTTGAGAAATTTAATTATGGAATACAATAAGCTGATTAATAAAGAATTGACACAGCTGATAATATATGTTACTATTGTAGAAAAAGAAAATAATTCTTATCCAGAGTGGTGGAGGGACTGGCCCGATGAAACCCAGCAACCCCCTTTTTAAAAGGAAGGTGCTAATTCCAGCAATATCCATGTGATGTTGAGAGATAAGAGGAGTAAATTCAATTCTCTTCTTATTAAGAAGAGAATTTTTTATTATAAGAATTAAGAGGAGTGAGTAGAGATGCCGATTAATATTCCAGATAATTTACCAGCAGCAGAGATTTTAGAACAGGAGAATATCTTTGTGATGAAGGAGAGTAGGGCTTATCATCAGGATATTCGTGCCTTAAAGATTGTGATATTGAATTTAATGCCTATAAAAGAGGTTACTGAAACTCAATTATTACGATTATTGGGTAATAGCCCATTACAAGTAGATATTGTTTTATTACATCCTAAAAGTCATGATGCGAAAAATACTTCTGAGGAGCATTTAAGTACCTTTTATAAAACATTTGATGAGATAAAAGATGAAAATTTTGATGGATTAATCATTACTGGAGCACCAGTAGAGCAGATGCCTTTTGAAGAGGTCGATTATTGGGAGGAGTTGCAAGAGATTATGGAGTGGAGCCTTCATCATGTAACATCAACCTTTCATATCTGTTGGGCTTCACAAGCAGGGCTTTATTACCATTATGGTATTCCTAAGTATCCCCTTAATCAGAAGTTATTTGGTGTATTCCATCATACTATTAATAAGAAAAATGTTAAGTTATTACGTGGTTTTGATAATGATTTTGTGGTCCCACAATCACGCCATACTGAGGTTAGAAAAGAGGATATTGAGAAGGTTGATGAACTTGAAATTTTAGCCGAATCAAAGGAGGCTGGGATTTATCTGGTAGCCAGTAAGGATGGAAAGCAGATATTTGTTACAGGGCATTCAGAATATGATAAAGATACTTTAAAGTGGGAGTATGAGAGAGATGTAAATAAAGGGTTGGAGATTGATATTCCTAAGAACTATTACTTCAATGATGATCCATCTCAAAAACCAGTAGTTAATTGGAGAGCTCATGCTCATCTCCTATTCTCAAATTGGCTAAATTATTATGTATATCAACAGACACCATATAATTTAAATGAAATAAGTTAAAAGAGATAAAGCCTTTGGTTTTATCTCTTTTCTATTATGGGTATTAATATAATTTAAAGGGAGCTTTTGAGATAGATAATTAATACTTAGTGTATAATGGATATATTATAACACTTTAGTAAGCGGTGACAGGTAATGAGTAAACATCTTTTCTGTTACTTATCATCTGTTACTATCTAAATCTCTATCTTTAGTTTCAAAGATTGAATGAATACTTTTATTTTATAATACAATAAAGGAGATGTATAATGGTTAAAATAATATTATGGACTCTGGCAATTTTTTAGCCAGAGCCTTTGACATAGCTTTAGGAACTTTACGGGTACAGATAGTTGTAAGTAGAAGAAAGTATTTAGCAGCATTTATTGGCTTTTTTGAGATATTAATATATATTCTGATAGTCAGCAAGGTTTTACAAGATATAGGGCACTTTATTAATATCATTGCTTATGCTGGTAGGTTTTCTTGTGGAACCATTATAGGCTTGACTATTGAGGAGCGGTAGAGTAAAAAGATTATTAAGGCTACAATAAAGAAAACAGAAAAAAAGGAGTTAGAAGGGGTAATTAATGAAAGCAAATATGATCTTTTTTAGCTTTCCAAGCTTTGCAGAAGGTAAAAGGTGGTTATTTCTATAATATTAAGAGTAAGCTTTAAATAAAGCCTTGATATTTCTAATGGGAATTAGGTAAAATATAACAAGAAGCCATATCTGAGAGCACTAATTAATATCTGAATATTTAAGGAGGAATTTAGATGGAAGAGAATCAAGCAAAGAAGTTAAAGACTAGAGAAGAGATAGCAGAAGAATATAAGTGGGATTTAAGTCAGCTATATGAAAATGATGAAAGTTGGGAGGAGGAATTTAATCAGATAAAGGATAGAGTATCTGAGATGGAGGAGTATAAAGGAAAGTTAGGTGAATCTGCTGATACCTTATTAGCAGGATTAAATCTAAGTATGGAATTAAATAGAGTACTAGAGAAGCTATATAGTTATGCTGCTAGAAAGAATGACGAGGATACTACAAATAATAAGTATCAAGGAATGAAGGCAAGGATTCAAGTCTTATATAGTAATTTTGCTAGTATTATCTCCTTTATGGTACCAGAGATTATTCAAATTCCTATCGATAAATTGGATTCTTATCTAGCGGAGAAGAAAGAGTTAAAGTTATATAAGCATTATCTAGATGATATTATGCGTCAAAAGGCACATTATCTTAGCCCCCAAGAGGAGAAAATTATAGCATTAGCTGGTGAGGTTACTCAAGGGCCTAGCAATATCTTTGGGATGATCAATAATGCCGATATTGCTTTTCCTACTATCAAGGGTGAGGATGGTGAGGAGATTGAGGTCACCCATGGTCGCTATATTGATTTACTAAAGGATAAGAATCGCCATATCCGTCGTGATGCCTTTAAAGCATATTATAGTTCTTATCAGGAGTTAGAGAATACCCTCTCTATGACCTTAAGCTCTAATGTTAAGAAGAACATTTTTTATAGAAAAGTTCGTAATTATGAGAATGCTTTAGAAGCCTCACTAGCTGGAAATAAGATTCCTGTAGAGGTATATACTAACTTGATCGACACAGTCAGTAAGCATTTAGATTCTATGTATAATTATATTAACTTGCGCCAAGCTGCCTTAGAGCTTGATGAGCTACATATGTATGATTTGTATACTCCAATCATTAAGGATGTAGAGATGAAGGTTACTTATGAGGAGGCTCAAGATATTATCTTAGAAGCCTTAGCTCCTTTAGGAGAAGAGTATTTGAAAGTTATTAAAGAGGCCTTTGAGAGTAGTTGGATTGATGTTTATGAGAATAAAGGAAAGAGAAGTGGTGCTTACTCAGCATCTTGCTACGATGCTCATCCATATATCTTGATGAATTATACCGATAGTATCGATAATCTATTTACCTTAGCTCATGAGCTAGGTCATGCTATGCATTCTTATTATTCTAATCAGACTCAGCCTTACCTCTATGCCGATTATAGTATCTTTGTAGCTGAGGTTGCTTCTACAGTAAATGAAGCCTTATTGATGCAGTATCTCTTAAAGACAACTGAGGATGAAGAGAAAAGAAAGTATATCTTAAATTATCATTTAGAACAGTTTAGAGGAACTGTCTATCGCCAGACGATGTTTGCAGAGTTTGAGAAGTCTATTCATGATTTATCCGAACAAGGGCAAGCCTTAACTCCAGAGTTATTGGCAAAAGAGTATCATGATTTAAATCAGAAATATTATGGTCAAAATATTGTAATAGATGATGAGATTAATATCGAATGGGCACGAATTCCCCATTTCTATTATAACTTCTATGTATACCAATATGCTACTGGTTTCTCTGCTGCAATAACCTTATCCCAAAAGATATTGGAGGAAGGACAGAGTGCTGTAGATAAATATCTGACCTTCTTAAAGGGTGGAAGCTCAGATTACCCAATTGAACTATTAAAGCAAGCAGGGGTAGATATGACCACACCTGAGCCTATTGAGAAGGCCTTAAAGGTCTTTGAGCAATTGGTTGAAGAGATGAAAGAGTTAGTTTTAGTATCAAGCAATGTGTAGTAAATGATAAAGAATTGAAGATGAGCTTCATAGACGTCCTATCTAAGGGCGTCTTTCTTTTATATACTAAATTTGTCCAAAAGAAGGTATTTATTATAGTTTTAAAGAAGTTAATAGGTGACTTGATAGTAGGAATTATTCTATTAAATTAAATAAAAAGATATATAATTATTAAAGAGAAAGGAGGTAACACTATGAACCCAATCTTATCAACAGTATTATACTCATTTTTAGGTATTGTTCTATGCCTACTAGGTTACAAAATCTTTGATATTGCGACTCCTTTTAAGTTGGATGATGAAATCCAAAAAGGTAATACTGCAGCTGGGATAGTAGTTTCAGGAATATTTATTGCAGTGGCTATTATAGTAGCAGCATCAATAATTTAATCTCTGAATAAGAAGTACATAATTGTTCTAAGTAAATATATTCGTTATATGCTAGAAAATATAGTAAGAGATTATACTGAAAAAGACGTCAATTTTGACGTCTTTTTGATTTACAGTTATGTCTTATTTTAAGAGATAACTTGGAGATAGATATTGCTTATATGATAAGCTAAACTATTATCCTTATTATCTTTTATCTTATAAAATTTTATAATAATTGATCCCCACTATTAACAAATAATTTGGATAATTAAAGGTTTTATTATATAATATAGACATATTATATATGTTTAAATTTGGCTATAATTATACAAAAATCAAGGAAAGGTGGGGAAGATGGGAAAAGATAACAAGTATAGGACCAATAAGATTAAACAAGAACATACTATTATAGAGGATATTCTGCCTTTATTAGAGAAAGTAGCAGAATTAGATATAATTAAGAGTATAATTCCAGGTAGGATTAATCGTCGTGGTGGTAGTGGAATTCCCCCGCATCTAAAGTTGAAATATCCTACTCCTAGTGGAATCAAAATTTTGGCTAAAAATAGTTCATCTATTCAAGAAGTTTTTGTAGTGACTGATGATGTAGATCAAGCTATGAAATTAATTAAAGAGATAAAATTTGTAAAGTAGGATTGGTGGTATTACTGAATTGGGTGCACAGAGGCAGTAATACCACTATTTATTTGTTTATTATCAAATACATAATTATGTAGTAAAACCAATTAATTTTAAGAAATCAAATTGAATGATTTTAAAGGAAATACAATTATTATGTAGAATAGAGATATATAAGACAATCTTAGTAGAAGTTATAAAGATTATTAAATCATAGTAGTGGGCTTTTAGTGACAATAAATTGTTAAGTCTTAAAGTTTATGAGACTAATTTTAAACTAAGATTTAATTTAGACTTATGTAAATTAAATTATCTAAATATAGATATTTCCACAGAGTTAGTGGAAGAACTTTTATAGGTATATAAGAGGGAGGAGGCTTTTTTGTGAAGAATAAGTATGGAGTGGTAATTTGTTTAGTAATATCTATTTTCTTTAGTAGTTCAATTATCTTTGCTAGTGAGTTGCCTTTTGAAAAGTATAAGGAAGGATTAATGTCCTTTGAAAATCAAGACTGGGCAGAGGCTGACCAATATTTTGATGAGATTATTTTGGAAGATTTATCTTACTCTGAATATTTAGCAAAATCTCTTTATTTGAAGACGATTTTATTGGCTGCGGAGATAGATAGAGATGTACAGTTACAGAAGGTTTTTGCAAGTGGTGAGAAAGCAGTCTCTTTTAAAGATAAAGAGCTTAAAAAGAAGTTGAAGAACAAAACCAATGATTATGAGTTATCTGCTAAAAGGAAGGTGGATACACTGATTGGATTGGCAAATTATTTATTAGCCAATCTTCCACCATTAAACATGGAGATTGATTTTATCAATAATAGATGGGATTATAACCCAGAGTGGCTTAATACTATTAAAAAGGGTAAGATGATTCCAGAAGAGAAATTAAGTATATTAGAGAATGGACTTTTAGGCGAGAGAGTTAAGGATTATCTAGATTTAACTTTGGGGGTAGATTCCTTTAATAATATCTTTGTAGTGAATGCTGAAAAAGGAGATAACTTATATTACTTAGCCAAGGAGTACAATGTTCCTTTAGATTTATTATTAAAGATGAATAAACATATTGAAAACCCTGATTTAATTTATCCAAATGAAAAGATATATGTTCCTAAGCGTAGTAGTTATGCTGTTAATTATCCAGCTTATTTCTATTATATATCTAATATCTCTTATCAAGCCAATAAGGAGCGCAAAGAAGATATTACTAGGTTGGTCTTTAGGGCATATCAACTGACCAGTGAAAAATCACATGTTCCTTACCCAGAGGATTATGAGATATTTATGGAGGGAATAGAGATTCAAGATTATCAACAGAAGGTTACAGCACAAGCAAAAGAGATTAAAACACAAGATCAAAAAATTAATGAAATAGAAGCAAAATATAATGAACTAATGAAAGAACTAGAAGAGTTAAAGTCTAATTTAGATAAAGATAGTGAGAAGAATAACAGTAATGATATTTTATTAGAAGGTAATAATTATGAAAATTATGACCCTGCTAAAGACCCTTTGACTTATTAATTACTTTTATAAATATATTTAAAAATTAGTAGATGTAAAAATGTTCCGAGGGTTTAAGCCAGCCCTCGGAATTTAGTTTAGGGAGGACTATTAATGAAAGAATACATAGGATTTTTATCAATAATTTACATAGTAATTATCATTGCTAAATTAAAAGCTAATGAGAAGAGTTTTGAACATTATATTGCTGAATATCAAGAAATAAAATTTCAACTAAAGCTAATCAGTCAAAGTAAGAATCCTTTTGTGATGATGAAGTTTAGTAGTGCACTACTATATATTCTATTGGTCTTATACTATCTGGCAAATATTTTTATCTTCTCTAATTACCCTTTAATTAATCTTTTTAGCTATACTCTAATTATATTGACTATAATTAGATTAAGTAAAAAAGTAACTATAAATTCTGTACAGGATTTTGAGAAGAGAATTAAATTTAATAGAAGAGATTATCTTAAGCAGCAGAGATTACAATTTTGTTTAGGTTTACTTGAATTTGCCTATGCTTTTAATGCTTTAATTCTTGTTAGTTTTTATTATTAATGATAGGTAGCCTAAAAGGCTATCTAATTTTTTTATTAAATTCTTTGGTATTGATAATGGCTTGTAAAAGATTGATAACACCGTCTAACTCATCTTCTTTAATATACCTAACATTTCTGACGTCATGGGTTTGAATTCGTTCTAAATCTGTTACTATTTTCTTTAGTCCAGTTAGATTTGTATAGTCTAGCATATCAGCTATCCTCCTTGATATTAGGTATTTATTCAGGCTTACTTATAGTATTTGTTAAAGCTAGGTTAAAGATGTTAGTAAAAATAGTTAGTAGTAGTTAATATTAATTAGTTATTTAATTCTATCTTTAAATCTAAGTTGTTGTTACTAATATAGATAAAATTTTCAAATTTAAAACTCTATTTTGACGTCAATTCTCACAAATCTTGAAAAATTAATTCAATATATTTTTAAATAATATTTTTTGTATTTCCTATCTAGATTTTATCTATGGCTAAATAAGCTTAATTCTTATGCTCCTTATGAACCGTAATTTAAGATTGAATGACTATAATTTATTATAAAAAATTTACTTTTAAAATTTTTTATAGTAAAACATTGATATAATTGATAATAAATTATATAATTATATTAAATAAAAATTTGAGGGCAATCTTTTTAGAAAGAACCCCGGTTAATTATTAAAAAATTTTTTAATAATTAATCGGGGTTTTTGCTTTTGGATATAAGTTTTAGGGTAAAATATTTAATAAAGGGTGATTTAGATGAATAAGACTATAAGATTAAAGTATAGAAAAGGAGTCAAAGAGAGATATTTATTACCCAAGTTATATAAACTAGGTTATCAAATCTCAGATATAGAATCTGATGCAAAGTTATTATTAGAAAAAGGTAGACGGAAGGTTTATGTCAATGCGGAAGTACTTGTTAGAGTTAATGGTTTACCTGGTTTAGTTGTTTCTGTTAGAGCTGGAAATGAAGAATTGAATGAAGGAGTAAAGAGGAAGATGTTATCTTATTCTCGTTTACTTTCACCTCCTGCTCCTATATTAGTAATGACAAATGGCTTAGAAACTAGAGTTTACAATACTCATACTGAGCAGGAGTTATCGCAGATTCCTAGTAAAGATGAATTGAAGGATTATATTAGAAACCAAGAGATTTCTCCTAAGTTGAAAGAGGAGTCCTTAAATAATTTAATTTCTTCAATTTCATTATGGGATAAGAGTAGAAGAAAGAGTCCATATCATATTTATAATATGAGGGCTTTTATTGATATCAGTGAGAAAACAGTCTTTAATAGTAAATTATTTCATAATCATAATTATTATCCTAATTTAGTAACTAAAGATGATGAGGTCTCTATTAGAGTTAGCAGTAAGAGGAAGTTAGTAGATAAGATGTATATATATTATACTACGGATGGTACTTTACCAGAAGGTGAAAGAGGTAAGGTGATTAATGGAATTCAGCTGGAGTTAGAGAGAAGATATACAGAAGTAGATTCAGCTAAGGAACAGATGGTTGATTGGTGGGAAGCTAAGATTAGTGCTCAGGAGGATGGTACAAGGGTCAGATATATCATTGAAGGTTATAATAGCCATGAAGGGATATCCTATTTTGCGGACAATAAAGATAAATTAGCAAAAGCAAGTAACTTTTCTTATTTAGTGCAGGATTATCAGACTCCTCAATGGGCTAAAGAAGCGATAGTCTACCATATTATTATTGATCGCTTTTACGATGGTGATCCAAGCAATAATTATGATTTAGGCCTTGATCCTTTTAGTTATCAAGGTGGTGATTTGCAAGGAATAATTGATAAGTTGGACTATATTAAGGATTTAGGTGTAACGGCTATTTGGCTATCTCCAATCTATGAAGGCTTGTATTATCATGGCTATCATATTACAGATTTCTTGGGAATTGATAAGCATTTTGGTGATACTAACTTATTAAAGGAATTGATTGATTCAGCTCATAAGAAGGGCTTAAAGATTATTTTAGATTTTGTACCAAATCATTGTTCTAATCAACATCCTTTCTTTAAGGAGGCACAACAAGATAAAGAGAGTGAGTATTATAATTGGTTTAAATTTACTGATTGGCCTAACCAATATGATGGCTTTTTTGGATTAAAAGAACTGCCTCATATCAATAATGACTATCCTGAAGCTAGGCATTATACTATTTATGAACATTTATTAAAGTGGCTAGAAATCTATGATTTTGATGGTTTAAGAATGGATTATGCCTATGGTTTATCCCATGATTTCTGGACTGAATTAAGAATAGCTATTAAACAGGTTAAACCTGATGTCTATGTCTTTGGTGAAGTCTGGGAAGGTCCTGGGATTACAAATAGATTTGCTGGCGAGTTGGATGGTTGCTTTGATTTCTCTTTGGTGTGGAGCTTTAGAGAGTTATTTATTTATGGTAGTAAGAGTGTATCAGATTTTAAAGATGATTTAGATTATTTAGACAATTTTTATGAAGACGAATTTATCTTATGTAGATTTTTAGATAATCATGATATGGTTCGTTTCTTATGGGAAGCAGCAGATGATAAGAGAAGACTAAAATTAGCAGCAACCTGCCAGTTCACTTTAGCAGGAACTCAGTTTATCTATTATGGTACAGAGGTAGGGTTATCACAAGAAAATGATTGTCGAGATGATAATACAGGAGCAATTGTCTATGATTATTCCCGCAACTTTATGTTATGGGGAGAAGAGCAGGATAAAGAGTTGTATAGCTTTTATCAAAGATTATGCAATATCAGAAAGAATCATCTATCCTTAAGTTTAGGTAAGAGAGAGGATTTGCTTGTTGATGATAAAAGGGGGATTTGGGCTTATATTAAAAGCTATAGTCAAGAAGAGCTGCTTGTTATTTTAAACTCTAAAGAGCAGGAAGTAGAGGTAGAGTTAGATTTAAGTAAGTACAACTTGGCTAATCAGAAGGGATTAGTAGATCTATTAAATGATAGAGATTATAATCTTATAGATGGAAGATTAAAATTAAGAATACCAGAGTTGTCAGGAGTAATTTTAGGGCATTAATATCTAGATGTTTGGGAATATGAATTGACTAAAATTAATTAAATTCTTTGAAGTAAATAAGTAAATATTATATAATGAAATAGTTACAAATATAAGAGAGCAATTTTGCTCTCTTATATTCTTTTATTGTCATTTAAGAGCAATAGTTGTTAAAATAGATAGTAGGATAGCATTAATCTTGCTATGAATAAAGGATTTTTCAGTTAAGATGGTGAAAAGCTATATAATAATTAGACAAATTAAAATATTATTTATAAATCTACTAGTATATAAGATAATAAGTTATAAGAGGAGTGACTTTTTAAAATGAGTAAAATAGGGTTATTAAGTTTAGGTTGTGCTAAGAATCAAGTGGATTCTGAAATTATGTTGGGATTAATCAAAGAGGGTGGGCATGAGATAGTTAAGAAGTATGATGAGGCTGAAGTATTGATAGTCAATACTTGTGGATTTATCTCTGATGCTAAAGAGGAGTCTATTAATAGCATTTTAGAGTTGGCAGAGTACAAGAAGGAAGGTAACTGTAAATTACTAATAGTAACTGGTTGTCTATCCCAAAGATATAGTGAAGAACTAGAAAAAGAGATGCCAGAGGTTGATGCTATTATAGGGACAGGAAACTTTGATGAGATTGTAGAGGTTATTAATGATGCCTTTAGTGGAAAGAAGAGAATAAAGGTTACTGATCCTGAATTTGATTATGACCGTTACCTACCTAGAACTAATCTAACACCAGACCATACAGCATATGTCAAGATAGCAGAAGGTTGTAACAACTGCTGCTCTTATTGTATTATTCCCCAACTAAGGGGTACTTTAAAGAGTAGGTCAATTGAAAATATTAAACAAGAGGTTGAGCAATTGGCTAAAGCAGGTGTTAAGGAAGTTAATATTATTGCCCAAGATATAACTCAATATGGAATTGATCTTTATGGTCAGTCAAAATTAGTTGATTTGTTAAAGGAGTTATTAACTGTTGATACTATCAAATGGTTTAGGCTGTTATATGCTTATCCAAGCCATTTAACCGATGAGATGATTGATGTGATTGCTACAGAAGATCGTATCTTAAATTACCTTGATTTACCGGTACAGCATGCCGATGATGAGATTAGAAAGCAGATGAATCGTGGTGGTACTAGAGAGGATGTATTAAAGACCGTCAAGAAGTTACGTGAGAGGATTCCTGATATTACTTTAAGGACTTCATTGATTGTAGGGTTTCCAGGAGAGAGTGAAGAACAGTTTAATACTTTAATTGATTTTGTTAAGGAAGCAGAATTTGATCGTTTAGGAGCCTTTACTTATTCTCAAGAAGAAGGGACTGTAGCTGCTAAGATGCCTTGTCAAATTCCTGAAGGAAGAAAGCAAGAAAGATATGAGAGGGTAATGAGTATACAGGAAGATATCTCTTATCGAAGAAATCAGGCTTGGGTTGGTAAAGTAGTTGAAGTTTTATTAGAAGAGGTTCAGTCAGAAGAACCAGTTATTATGGTTGGAAGAACTCGTCGAGATGCTCCTGATGTTGATGGAGTTATCTATGTAGAAGGTACATCAGCTAAGATAGGTGATATGATTAAGGTTGAGGTTACCGATGCTTATGAGTATGATTTAGTAGGAGTGGAGATTGAATGAATTTAAATTTACCTAATAAATTGACTTTAATTAGAATTACTTTAGTACCAATCTTTATGGCTTTTTTATTGTTTGAATCTCTAGGTATTGCAGGAAGGTACTTGGCTTTAGGAGTCTTTATTCTGGCTGCTATTACCGATGCTTTAGATGGCTATATTGCTAGAAGAGATGGGTTAGTGACTAATTTAGGAAAATTTATTGATCCTTTAGCTGATAAATTATTGGTTTCAGCTGCTTTTATCTCTTTAGTTGATATGCAGGCAATCAGTGCTTGGCCAGCAGTTATTATCATTAGCCGTGAATTTGCTGTTACTGGTTTAAGAATTTTGGCTGCTGCAGAAGGAGTTATAATTGCAGCAAGTAATTTAGGGAAGTATAAAACCAATGCTCAGATTTTTTCCGTCATATTTTTAATCTTAAGATTGCCTTTTGCCGAGATTTTATTATGGGGTGCTGTAATATTAACTCTAATCTCTGGTCTAGATTACTTATTAAAGTCTAAGGAGTTGATTAGTGAATGAAAGGATGGAGCATGGATAAGGTGATAGAATTTCTTGCCACTGGATTTTACAGTGGACTTAGCCCTTATGCCCCAGGAACAGTAGGGACTGTAGTAGCAGCTATATTACTTTGGATTGCTTTTAAGCTTGGGATGGGATTAGTAGGTTTTCCATTAGTTTTTATAATCTTTATAATTGGTACTTTTCTCTCCCACTATGCTGAAAATCTCTTTGGTGAGAAGGATGCGCCACAAATTGTAGTCGATGAATTTGCAGGTCTATTGGTTGCTATGTATAATTTACCAGTTACTATGTTGATTCCTGCTTTTGTATTATTTAGAGTATTTGATATTTTAAAGCCGCCCCCAATTCGCAATTTACAGAAGTTTCATGGTGGGGTAGGGATTATGTTAGATGATATTTTGGCAGGATTGATAGCCAATCTATTAATTCAATTTATTGTACATTTTGCTTAGGATGTGAGAGTACTATGATTTTTCATAGTACTCTTTTTTTATTCTTTCCTTAAAGATTATATTCTTGAGAAATTTTTATAATATTAATGTAATTAACTTACACTAATATTATTATCTTGATGTAATGAACAGGAGGGAAGGAAATGAAGGCGAGAATATTTAATCATAAAGTTTTTATAACTTTAATATTATTTTTAATTATAATTTTATTTAGGATAAATAACAATTCATTACAGGAGTATAATCAAAGTAATGACTTAAAGCCTATTATAATAGATAAAAATAGGAGAGTATTTGGCAAAGGTGAACTTAGATATAATTATGGTGTACCCTATTTAAAGTTATCAGGAAGTAACTTTGAAATGGGATTACAGTATGGGGTGTTAATGAGAGAAGAGATACATAGTATTTATCAGAAATTAAATGATTATAAAGAGGAGTTTATTTCAAATACTTCATGGTATATTAGACCCTTTGGTAATACATATTTAGATTTAAAGTTAAAGTTTATGCAGAATCGAATTCCTAAAGAGTATAGAAGAGAGCTACAGGGATTGGCCCTTGGGGCAGGAATAACTTATGGAGAAGCATTGTTTTCAGCCTTGGCTCCAGAATTATTTGGTTTTGGATGTTCTACTTTCTTAAAAAGGTTGGGTGATCGGTTAATAATGGCTAGAAATTTTGATATTTCTCCTGATTTTTTAGCTGATTATCCCATTGTAATAGATTTTAATCCTGTAAATAATGGTAATTTTAAGAGTTTTGGCATTGTAGGGGTATTAGGAGTAATTACTGGGATGAACCAAGAAGGGTTGGGGGTTACTTTAAATGCGGTTAAAACTGCAGAAGTAAATAAATCAGATGAGATACCTATTCTATATAAGACTAGGAGAATATTAGAGAATTCTACTAATCTTAAAGAAGTAGAGGGGAGACTAGAGGATTATAACTCAGATCTTGGTTGGGAGATGATAGTAGGAAGTGCTAAAGAGGATAATGGAGTAATTTATGATCTTTTTGGAAGTGAGCTTAGAAAGAGTCCTCTTAATCAAAGAGATAGTCTTTTAACAACAAACTTCTTTTTAAATCAAGAGATGCGCCATAAATATATGGAGGTATCTGTAGCTGAGCATCCCAATAATATAGGTAGATATGAGAATATTGAAGGGAATTTAAGAGATAATAATGTAGAGAAGATTAATGATATTATAAATATCTTAGCAGATATCGATTTTTACAAATATAAGGATAACTTAGATTTTAGTATGCTTACCTTTACTGCTAATAAATATAGTACATTGCAGACAATTATTATGGATTTAACAAAAAGAGAAGGATACTTTGCTAATGCTAAAGGATATTCAGCCTTTGCTCCCTTTTATAAATATGGTTGGAGTTTTGCTGATATAGAACTCTACAGAGAAGAGGATAAGCAGATAAGAGAGTTAGCTCAAAGTTTAGGGCATAAATATAATCAGCTTTTAAAGATTTATCAAAATAAGCAATATCAAAATTTATTGCAGAAGATAGATATTACAAAGAATGATATTTCCCTTGTTGAACTAGACCTCTTATTTAAAGTTTGGAAAGAGAATAAAGATATTGTTGATGAGAATCAGTTATTGGAAGCTATAGATTTTAATTTACAAAGGTATCGTGATTTTAGTCTACTTTATATTATGAAAGGTAGGATATTAGTTTATCTAGGTCAAATTAGCCAAGGGATTAAGTCTTTAAATCAGGCTTTAGATTTAGCCAGTGATTATTCAGCTTATAAAGTTAAGATATATAGTTATCTTGCTGAAGGATATTTTAAATTGAATAATAAGGAAAAGGCATCTGAGTATGCCAGTAAATGTATTAATTTAATTCAGAAGTTTGCAGTAGGAACTTTAGAAGAAGAGCTATCTTCTCAAGTAGATAAATATATAGATTAAATCCCCTTAGTGATGGAAATAGAAGATATTACAACAGGCAGGGGAGCTATACTTGCTCAAACTTCTTCTATTTTACAAGAAGTCTACTTATTTTCTTTAAGTATGCAATAAAATTTAATCAATCTTAAAATATCTCAACATCTTTAATTAAAGATGTTGAGATATTTTATTATATAGTATTTTATTATCTCTATTTACATATTTAAAGGAATTTTAAATCTAATACTAGAAATTATAGATATATCTTATAGCAAAGGAGAGAGATTATAATGGCCTTTAGAGATAATCGTGTAATGTTATTAAAGTGTGATGATTATGATGTTCAGTTAATAAAGGAGAATATAAGAAGAGGATTGGAGCCTTGGGGTGGACTAGAGGCTTTTGTTAAGCCTAATCAGCAGGTACTTCTAAAAGCTAATTTAATTATAGCAAAAAAAGCAGAAGAGTGTGCTACAACTCATCCAGCTATAGTTCAAGCGGTAGCAGAGCTGGTACAGGAGCTTGGAGCAAAGGCTATTATTGGAGATAGCCCTGGTGGCCCTTTTAATGAATCGATGATGAGGAGAGTTTATCGTAAGACTGGGATGGAAGAAGTGGCTAAGAAGGCTGGTGCAGATTTAAATTGGAATTTTGATGAGATTCCAAGCTCTTTTACTGGAGGTGAGGTATTAAAGAATATAACCTTAGGTAGATTTATCAGTGATGCTGATGTGATAATCAACTTACCTAAATTTAAAAGCCATGGGCTGACCAAGATGACTGGTGGTGTTAAGAATATGTTTGGAGCTGTTCCTGGGTTATTAAAGGCAGAGTACCATATGAAGATGCAGGAAATTAATGACTTTGCCAATGCTTTAATGGATATAGCCTTGGTTACTAAACCTAATTTGACGATTATGGATGGAATTATAGGTATGGAGGGCGAAGGTCCTACAGGGGGAGAAGCAATCAAACTAAATACTATATTAATCAGTCCTAATCCTTGTGTATTAGATGTAGTCATGGCTAAGATAGCTAAAGTAGATCCATTATCAATACCTACTATTAAAGTTGCTAAAAAGAGAGGACTTGTTTACCAATTAGAGGATATTGAAATCCTAGGTGAAGAAGTAGAGGAGTACTCCTTTGTTGCACCAACTATCGATAACTCTGCTGAATTATTGAGAATGCGGTTACCTGCACCAATTGCCAAGTGGGTAACTTCTTCTTTGCGACCTAAGCCTATATTCAAAGAGAATAAATGTGTACAATGTGGTGTTTGTATTCAGAGCTGTCCACCAAAGATAATCACTAAGACTGGTAATTGTGTAGAAGCAGATTTGGATAAGTGTATTAGATGTTTCTGTTGCCAGGAGCTATGTCCTAAAGAGGCTGTTGATATCCATCGACCATTTTTAGGAAGGATATTATTTGGAAAATGATTAAGATAGATAAGTTTTTCCAAAGACTAATACAAGTAAGAAATTAATTTGGTGTTCAAGGTAGGAAAGGAGAAGTTATATTGAAGAAATTAATAAGTTATATTCTTTTAATCTTAATTTTTAATATAATATTAGCAAGTTCAATTGGAGCTGCAGAAGAGGCGGAAAGTGATTGGTGGTTTCCTTATATAGGTAGATTTAATGGTCAGTGGGATTTAAGTGTAGGTGCTCATTTTTGGAATGACCATTTTAAATTAAGAAATTTACAATTAAAATCTAATATAGATTTGGCTCCTGGGATAAGGGTAAATTCAATCTTAAGGTCTAATAAAGAGCTTGATACAATTGAAGGTTTCGACCCTAATTTTGATGAGTTATACATAGAGGGCTATGGTTATCACTATGGGGAGTTAGGTACTTTAAGTGGAAGCTTAAAGGTAGGTAATATAAGGTACTTAAGATTTCCAAATCCAGATTTAATATCTACCTTTGACCAAGTACCAGGAACTGAGGATTTACGTTATAAGGATGTTGAAACTGGCTACAATGGTCAAATGCTTACCTTAGATTATAGTAGTAAATATGGTTTAGGATATCATGTAACAGGTATAAATTGGGGATTTGGAGAACGGAACGGAAGCAATTTAATAGAGAATTATCTCTTCTATCGTGATAGATTTGGAATGGTAGATTTTGAAGCTAGAGCTGGAGATTTACCCCTTAGACATCCTGGAGGTCCAGTTAAAAGAGAGGGGAGACCATATCAGTTAGGCAGAAGTGGTTCAGGTTATAGTGTTTATTTAGGATTAGATTGGAAAGGGTATAAAGTGGGAGCTTTATATGAAAATCTGCTAGATGAAAAGTTTGATGAGAGAGATATTAGAACAGGAGTTATGGTTACCTTTAATTTCTCGAAAGTAACAGAGTTTTTAGGAAGAGTCCGTTTTGATTATACTCGTTCACCAGAGGGATTTGTAAATCACCTTCCTTTATTAGAGGGTAGAATCGGAAGTATTAAAGAAAAAGCACCTGATGGTGCAGTTTTAGTAGGAGAGATTGAAGCTAAACGGATAATTACATATTGGCAGAATGGGCAGGGAAGGAATTTCTATGAACATAGACTGTCCCATTGGGGGAATACAGATGGAGATAATACTATTGTAGTTATAGAAGAAGACCCATGGTATTTAAGGTTAGAGTCTTTAGTCAGCCCCCATACTTCCTTTGAAAGCTGGGAGGATATAAAAGAGTGGGAGAAAGATCGACAAGGACCAGCTCAGTTAGAGCAGTTAGTTACCTATAAGTTTTATAAAGTAGAGTAAATAAAATAACCTGCAAAGTTCAATTTTGCAGGTTATTTTACGATTAGCCGATAATTATGAATCTTAATCTAGTTTTTTATGGTTACTAAAATTAAAATTAATAAATGTTTAGTTATAACATTTAGAATATATCTGGATGTTATTTTTTTAAAATTGTTTTTAGTAGAGTTTTCTTATTTTGGAATTGCTTTAATTTAGTCTTCTTTAATTTTATTTCATACCATTCTGAAAAAATTAATGTTTTAGATTAAAATATTTTAATCTTTTTTTAATTTTCATTTAATCCTTTTAATATAGAATATGTAGGAAAGTTGATTTATTAAAGAGAATAGTATGAGAAGAGTAAAATAGCAGATATAATTAAGTTAGATATAGCATAAACTTTGTTATTTTTGAGCTTATTCCAAATTAACAAACTAAAGAAAGGAGAGGCAATAAAGGTGAGGCTTTTAATAGTAGAAGATGAATATCATTTAGCAGAAGTTTTACAAAAAGGTTTAAAAGAAGATGGCTATGCAGTTGATGTAGCAAGTAATGGAGAAGAAGCAATAGGTTTAGCTACTGTAATAGACTATGATTTAATTATTTTAGATTTAATGTTACCTATTAAAAGTGGGGCAGAAGTCTTAAGAGAATTAAGAGACCAAGGGAGTAAAGTTTCTGTGTTAATTCTTACAGCTAAGGATTCGACAGAGGATAAGGTAATGGGATTAGATTTAGGTGCAGATGATTATTTAACTAAGCCCTTTGCTTTTGCTGAATTAAGGGCTAGAATTAGAGCTTTATTTAGAAGGAGGTTAGAGGAGAGCAATAATGTATTGAAGGTAGATGACCTACTTTTAGATACTATTACCCATAAGGTGAGCAGAGCAGGTAAAGATATAGAGTTGACAGTTAAAGAGTATTCGGTTTTAGAGTATCTAATCAGAAATCGTGGACAAGTCTTAAGTAGAACTCAGATTGAAGAGCATGTTTGGGATTATAGATATGGTAGTAGCTCTAATATTGTAGATGTATATATTCGTTACCTTCGCAAAAAGATAGATAAAGGCTTTGATAGAAAATTAATAGAGACTGTTAGAGGAAGAGGCTATAGGTTGAAAGTGGTAGAGAAATGATAGATAAATTAAAGAATTTCTTCTCAAGAATTAAGGTTAGACTCACTTTCTGGTATATTATTATCTTAGTTTTAGTCTTGATATTATTTAGTGGAGCACTCTATTGGAGTATGGAGAGCTATATTCATGATAGAGTAAGAAAGCAACTACAGATTCAGGCAGAGAAGGTTTTAAGAGAAGTAAATAAAGAACAGAAAGAAGATGGCGGACCATATTTGCTTAAATTAGAGGAAGAGTTGGAGGAGATTGTTTTTAAAGGGACTACCAGTGCTTTTTATAATCAATCAGGAGAACTGCTTATGGGAAAAGATATTGATAAAGTAACCCCTAAAATAATTAAGCCTGCTGAATCTGATTTTCTAATAGAATTAGAGAGTAGAAGAAAAGATCAAAAATGGGTAGTAGTAACCTTAGCAGCTAAAAACAAGCAAGGATTTATAGGATATTTGAGATTGGCACGTTCCTTAGCTGGTGAAGAGGCTACCTTAAATAAGTTGATAGCTATTTTAATATTAGCAATACCACTAACTTTATTATTGGCTAGTAGTGGTGGTTATTTCTTAGCCTATAAAGCATTAAAGCCTATTGATCAAATTAGTAAGACTGCGCAAGCTATAAGTCATAGTAATCTTTCAAAGAGAATAATTGCTAATAATGATGATGATGAAACAGGACGTTTAATAGATACTTTAAATGATTTATTGAATCGTTTGGAAGAAGCCTTTAGTAGAGAGAAGAGATTTACTAGTGATGCTTCCCACGAGCTAAGAACTCCTATTGCCATAATTAGAGTCCATGCTGAAGAAAATTTGAAAGAAGAACGCTCTGCTAAAGAGTACCGACATGCACTAAAGGTCATTCAAAAGCAGACTGATTATATGAGCCATTTAGTAGGTCAACTACTATTACTGGCTCGTAGTGATATGAATCAACACCCTATAGAGAAAGAGAGTTTAGATTTTACAGAATTGATTGAAATAGTTATTGAAGAGATGGAGGAGTTGGCATTAAAGAAAGATATCAATATAGATTTTGAGATTGAGCAAGGTCTGAGGCTATATGGTGACCAGAGTATGCTAACTCAGCTATTAATAAATTTGTTAGATAATGCTATTAAATATACACCTCCGAAGGGGAGTATTGATATTAAGGTCAAATCTCAGAGTAATCAGATTAGAATTGAGATTAAAGATACTGGCATTGGTATCTCTAAAGAAGATCAAGCTTATATTTTTGATAGGTTTTACCGTGTAGATAAATCCCGCTCTAGAGCTAGCGGTGGGAGTGGATTAGGTCTATCAATCTGTCAATGGATTGTAAGGATTCATAAGGGTAATATAGAGATTGAAAGTGAGATTAATCAAGGAAGTATATTTACTATTTATCTGCCACAAAAATAAATAGCAGAGTTGAATTTTAACCTTGTCTTAATAGGAAGATTGATACAATATCTTCACTAACAGATATCAATCACAGCTTAGATTTAATTACTATAATTTAGTGATATAAAAGAGGGGTGTAATAATAATGGCTCATTTAATAACAGGAGTAGCTGGTTTTATTGGTTCTAATTTAGCTGAAGAGTTATTAACAAGAGGAGAGAAGGTAATAGGGGTAGACTGCTTTACTGATTATTATTCCCGCAAATTAAAAGAGAAGAACTTAGAATCTATTATTAAAGATAAAAACTTTAACTTTATTGAAGCCAATCTATTGGATTTAGATTTGGTAGATTTATTAAAGGGAGTAGACTATATCTACCATCAGGCAGCTCAGGCTGGTGTGAGAGCTAGTTGGGGAAGTAATTTTGATATCTATACTGATAGTAATATACGGTTGACCCAACAACTATTAGAGGCTGCTAAAGAGTCTAATATTAAGAAATTTATTTATGCATCGTCATCATCAGTTTATGGTAATACTGATCAATTACCGATGAGAGAGAATAATTATTTACAGCCAGTATCTCCATATGGGGTATCAAAGTTGGCAGCAGAGAACTTATGTTACTTATATTGGAAGAATTTTGGTGTTCCTACAATCTCATTAAGGTACTTTACTGTTTTTGGAGAGAGGCAGAGACCAGATATGGCTTTTCATATCTTTATTAAGGCTATTTTACAAGGTGAAAAGTTAAGAATCTTTGGTGATGGCGAACAATCTCGCAATTTTACCTATGTTGGTGATATAGTAGAAGCAAATATATTAGCAGCTTTAAGTGATTTAGAAGGTGAAATATTTAATGTAGGTGGAGCAGGGGAACGGATTACATTAAATCAGGCTATTGATATTATTGAAGATATAATCGGTAAAAAAGCTAACTGTGAATATAAAGCAGTAGCTAAAGGTGATGTTAAGCATACTGAAGCAGATGAGAGTAAGATTAGAAAGAAATTAGCCTATCAGTCTAAGATAGATTTGAAAGAAGGATTAAAAAGGGAAATTCAATGGCTTAAAAGAATATATAAATAGATTTTATAAGAAAAGGGGATGGAGTATGAAGGATTATAAAGTAGATTTATCAGTAGTTGCACCAGTCTATAATGAATATGGTAATTTAAGACCATTGACTGAAAAGATTATACAAGCAATAGCTAATGTAGTTGAATCCTTTGAGATTATATATATCGATGATGGAAGTGTTGATGGGAGTAGTGAGTTGCTTGATCATCTAGCAGAAGAGTATGAAGAGGTTAAAGTCTATCACTTTACAGAGAATAATGGACAGACTGCGGCTTTTGCAGCAGCCTTTGATAAGGCTGAAGGAAGATTAGTGGCTACATTGGATGCTGATTTACAGGTTGATCCAGTAGATATTTTAAAGTTGTTAACTAAGATTGAAGATTATGATTTAGTCTGTGGGGTAAGGGTGGACCGAGAGGATACAGTTATCAAGAAGATATCTTCTAAAGTTGGTAATGGGGTTAGAAATTGGCTAACTAATGAGAAGATAGTTGATACAGGATGCCCCTTAAAGTTATTTAGAAGTGAAGTAGTCAAAGATTATAATTTATTTGAAGGAATGCATCGTTTCTTTCCTACTTTAGCTAAGATGAAGGGTTATAGTGTAATAGAGATCCCAGTCAATCATTATCCTAGATATGAGGGTAAATCTAAATATGGGATCACTAATCGCCTGTGGGCTGGTTTAAAGGATACTTTAGCTGTAAGATGGATGCAGAAAAGGCAGATAAATTATCGCATTAAGGGAGAAGATAATTGATGTTGTGGATAGTGATAGGATTAATCGGACAAGCCATTTTCTCTTTGAGGTTTATTGTGCAATGGATAGCTTCAGAGAAGGCTAAAAAGAGTGTGATTCCTAATACTTTTTGGTACTTAAGTATTGCAGGTAGTCTTACTTTATTAAGTTATGCTATTCATCAAAAAGATCCTGTCTTTATTCTAGGGCAGGCTACTGGCTCATTTATTTATCTGAGAAATTTGATTTTGATCAATAGAAATGATGAAAAAGGTCAAAAATGATTATCAATAAGAATAAATTGGAGGTTTGGTCAATTTAAGGGGGGGTTTACTTTGATTAGTAGATCTAATTATGATAAAAAGCTTTTAATCTATACTTTATTACTTACAGTGGTTGTGTTTAGCTTATATCTATTTAATATTTGGAATTATGATCTCTGGTCTCCTGATGAACCAAGATATTCAGAAGTGGCTAGAGAGATGTTGATAGAAGGGAATTGGATTATTCCCCATTTAAATCAGGAAATTTATTATGAAAAACCACCATTGTATTTTAGAATGATTGCAGCTTTTTCAGCTCTGATAGGAAAGATGACTGTTACAACGGTTAGATTACCTGGAATTATTTTGGCAAGTCTATTGATTGGTTTATTAAGTTATTATTATGGAAGTAAGTTAGGAAGAAGAGTTGGAATCTTAACAGGAATTGTCTTGGCGACTATCGGTAATTACTTCTGGTTTGCTATGAGAGTCAACTTAGATATACCACTTATCTTCTGTACTACTATAGCTATGATTTTATTATATGAACAATTAGAAGATAAGGATAGCTGTTGGAAGTCTTGCTTAGCTTTTTTGTTAATAGGAATTGGTTCTTTAGTTAAAAGTCCAGTAGCTTTATTGCCAGTAGTGGTTATTCTAATCTATACAGCTATAACTAAAGAATTGTCTAAATTGAAGAATATAGCTTGGTTTAAGGGGCTTTTATTCTTTACTGTTGTAGTTGGAACTTGGATAGCTTTAATATTTAAGGTTGCAGGATATGATTATTTTAAGGTGGCAGTATTAGATCAGCTGCTTGAATATTCTACTGGAGCCCAAGGTCATCCCAATCCTTTTTATTATTATTTGATTAACTTCCCAATTGAGGCTTTACCATGGACTATATTCTTAATTCCTGCTGCTTATTATCTGTGGAAGAAAAGAGATTCTTTACCTAAGATTGTGGGGTTTAATTGTATCTGGTTTATGAGTATATTGATTATATTGAGTTTTGTAGGGAGTAAGCGGGGGATTTATTTATTACAGGTATATCCAGCTTTTGCCCTTCTGATTAGCTGGTATTTTAGTGAATTTGCTAAAAAGAATATAGAATCTTTAAAAGGACTAAAGATTCCAGCATTAATTTTTGGTACTTTGATTTTAATAGTAGGAGTATTCTTAGCCTTGCAAGGCAATGAATTACTAAACAAAGAGTTCAACTCTAGTATGATAAGAGAATACGGATTTACTACTGTTGTTAAATCTTTATCCTTATTCTTTATTATTTGGGGATTGCTCTTTATTTCCCTACTATTTCAGAAAAGTAGTAAGAGAATATTTATAGTTACTGTAACTTTTTCAGTGGTATTGATTCTAGTGATGAAGCTTATAATTATGCCCAGAGTCAATTTAGTTAAAAGTGAACGATATCTGGCAGAGGATTTGGCTACTTTGCAAGTAGCTGATGAAGAGGTAGGACTGTGGGGATCTCATAATAATGATAGTGGCTTTATCTTTTACAATGGAATTTATTATGATTATATCTTTAAAAGTGAAGAAGAAGTAGAGAGATTTTTAAGTAGTTCAGAGAATGTAATTTTAATTGTTTCTGATGAGGACAAATTTTATAATTTCTTTGAAGTAAAAGATAATTGGTTAGTCAAGAAGTATAAGGTTGGAAGTAATGATATGTTATTAATAAAGACAATCAATGATTAGGTCATATAATTGAACTACCGATTAAAGTCGGTAGTTTTTGACTTTTAAATAGAGAATAGTTTTAAAATTACTTTAGTTGATTATTTGAGTTATGTCATTATATATTTAAACTTTATTTTAGTATATACAATGAATAAGGCTTCAATAGTCAATTATAGCAGGAATATCTTTACTAATACTGAATTTAATAAATCAGGAGTCGAACTTATAATATAAGCTAAGTATAAAGATAAAGAGGTTTATTGAAGAATAAGTTATTAAAGGAGGAGTCATAGATGCATGATGAATTTTTGAATAATTTAAAGGATAAATTACCTAAAATTCCAGGGATACATAGAAAGGATAAGTACTTTAATTCAGCGGTATTGATGCTATTATATTTTATAGATGGAGAGTACCATCTTCTTTTTGAAAGAAGGGCTGCTAATATCAGTCAAGGTGGCGAGGTCTGCTTGCCTGGTGGTAAACATGATCCGAGTATTGATGCAAGTTATGAAGATACTGCTATTAGAGAGACTATGGAAGAGCTGGGGATTACTAAGGAGAATATTAAGATTATAGGAAGGCTGGATACTTTAGTGGCAGCTATGGGGGTGACTATCGATACCTTTGTAGGCGTTCTAGAGGTGGACAACTTAGAAGATTTGGAGATAAATTCAAAAGAGGTTGCTGAGGTAATTACTCTTCCTCTGTCTTATTTCAAAGAGAATCCTCCTCAAGAGTATCAGGTTAGATTAGAGATACACCCTAGTTATATTAATCAAAAAGGTGAAGAGGTTATAACCTTCCCAGCTAAAGAGTTAGGCTTACCTGAGCGTTATACTAAGCCTTGGGGCGGAAGAGCTTATAAGATATATCTCTATCAAACTAAACAAGGAGCTATTTGGGGTATAACAGCAGAGTTGATCTATGATTTTGTAGAACAATTCTGCTGATGATCAGATTGAAATAGAGTAGTAGAGGAGGGAGTAGTGTGGTGAGAAGGGCTAATTTAGATGAATTGAGCAAAATCGTGGAGATGAAGCTAGAGATGTATAAAGAAGATGGGTTAGATGATCTATTAGCTGATGATGTTTACAACAAGGTCTTGGTTTCTTATCAAAAATTATACAGACAAGATAAGGTATTGCATTTTGTAGTAGAAAAGAATGGGAAAATTATTGCTTGTGCAGGAGGATTTATTAAGGAGGATATTCCTTATTCTTATTTTAAAACGAGTTATTATGGCTTTATAGGTGATGTCTACACTTACCCAAAGTATCGCAAAAATGGGTATGCTACTAAGTTGACTTCTCAAGTGATTAGTTGGTTAAAGGAACAGGATGTTAAGGTGATAAGACTCTTAGCTTCAGAACAAGGAAGATCTATCTATGAGAAATTAGGCTTTAAAGCTACAGATGAGATGGTGTTAGATTTATATTGATTGTGAACTTATTTAATATTTTATAGGAGTGATGAGATGCCTTTTATTAATCTTAAATTGGCAAAAGGAAGGACTGTAGAGCAGAAAGAGAGGTTTGTGAAAGCTATTACTAGAGAAGCAGTTGAGATATTAAATGTTAAGGCAGAATGGGTTACAGTGGTAATTGATGAATATGACAGGGATAATTGGGCAACAGGAGGAGAACTACATTCTATAAAGTTTGGTGAAGGCTGTGGAAAAATGGGTGTAGAAGATTGACTTGAAATAGCTTAGAGAAGAGAATAATTAAAATATAAGAAAATAAATTTGTGTATTGAGGAGGTGCTATTATGGAAAATGAAGAGCTATATAAGCAGGCTAAAGAGAGAGTAGCTCAATTAAAGGTCTTTTATAAACATCTATTTACCTATATACTTGTCAATAGTGGCTTGGCTATACTTAACCTTACTACCAGTCCAGAATCTCTATGGTTCTATTGGCCTATGTTGGGCTGGGGAATAGGTTTAGCTAGTCATTCCTTCAGTGTATTTGGTTTTGGCAAGCTATTAGGAAAGGACTGGGAAGAGAAGAAGATAAGAGAGTTAATGAATAAATATAAAGATGATTAACATAATTATTTATAAACTTCACATAAGAGATTGCGAAATTTACTTTTTACAGAATATAAATGAAAATAAAATGGTTATTGGAGTCCGATATAGAAAATATAGTATATTCAGTTATTAATAACTATATTATATGCAGCTTATTGAATCAAAAAGAAGAATTGAGAGGTGTATTTATAATGAAGAACTTTGAATTTGATGGTGAGAAATATAAGGAGGCTTCTAAACATCAGAAGGAGTGGGGGGCTAGATTGATAAGAGAGTTAGATTTAAAGGGGGATGAGACTATACTCGACTTAGGATGTGGTGATGGGATAGTGACGGCTCAATTGGCTGAAGCTGTTCCAGAAGGGAGGGTTTTAGGTATAGATGTTTCTTCTGGGATGGTTGAGACTGCTACTAGATTAATTAGAGATAATTTAGATTTTCAAGTGATGGATATCAACGAGATTAATTTTATAGAGCAATTTGACCTTATCTTCTCTAATGCAGCCTTACATTGGGTGAAAGATCATAATAACTTACTTAATAACTGTTTTAAGGCATTGAAACCCAAAGGAATAATTCGTTTTAATTTTGCTGCTGATGGTAATTGTTCCAACTATTTTGAGGTGATCAGAAGAACGATTAAAGAAGCAAGGTATAGAAGGTACTTTAATGGCTTTGAATGGCCTTGGTATATGCCTAAAGTCAGTCATTATGAGGAATTAATTGCAGGGTGTAAATTCAGTCAAGTAGATGTTTGGGAAGAGAATGCTGATTGGCACTTTCCAAACTCTGATGAATTGGTCAAATGGATTGAGCACCCCTCTTTAGTACCTTTTTTAGAATTTATATCAGAAGAAGATGCTGACTCCTTTAGAAATACTGTGATTAAGAGAATGTTAGAAAGTACTGAATTAGATAATGGAAGATACTTTGAAATCTTTAGAAGAATCAATGTCTTTGCTAAGAAATGATTTTAATTTGGTTTATATAACAATTAATTTATAAGGAGATTATACTATGGATAACTTTAATTTTTATTTGATAGCTAAAGATGAAATAGAGATGATAAGACCCTTATGAGTAGAACTGAACCGATATCACCAAGAAAAATCAATCTATTTTGAAGATTATTTTAGGAAGAATACCTTTGAAGATAGAATTAAAAAGTTAAATAGAGAAGGATTTATATTGAGAATCGAAGTGGTAGAGGATATAAATAAGGAGGAACTGATTGCTTATGCTATCTCTTCAGTTAGCTCTAAAAGGATAGGAGAGATAGATTCAATATATGTAAAGGAAGAAGATAGAGGTATAAATTTATGAGACAGATTAATGAAAGGTGCTTTAAGATGGTTAGATGAAGAAAAAGTAGTTTCTAAGAAGATAGCTGTGGCATCTGGTAATAAGGAAGTATTCAAATTTTATATGAGGTATGGATTTAAGCCTAGAATAAATATTTTGAGAGATTAGTTTTATAAAGAAGTATGGTCATTAAATTTTAGAGTTGAATATAGAGATATTTAAAATGGTTAATATTTCAATTAAAAAGTAATTCTATTACAGCTGATAGATATATACTATTTAAGGAGACTTGTACTGCTGTAAGGAATATTAATATGGGTTAAATCAATTAATATTTATGCCAAATAATGAAATAATATTAATTTAAAATTAATCCTTGACATACAATATAAACCTATATATACTAAATGTATAATAAATTTAAAAATAATTCAATATAAAATAAATTTTGAAAGGAGGTCGTAAAGATGAATAATTTACTAATTGTAATCTTTTTAGTTATGATGCTGTTAAATATTGTAGGAAATCTTAAAAATAAATATATCTTTATGACCTGCTTGGGGATAAATATCTAATCTAATTAAGATTACATAAGTTATTTTTTGTTTAAACCACAGGTTATAAAAATACCTGTGGTTTTTTATGGATAATTTATATCTATATAGTAGGCTCTTATCTCTTTAACCACAGGTAAAATTACCTGTGGTTTTTTCTTTATATTGGATTACATAGTGATTTTAGGGAGGGAGTAATTATGAGTGGGGTTAATAAGCGAAAGATGTGGAAGGGATTTATGTAACGATGATTTTATAATATTTAATTTTTGGTTTTATAAGGTGTTTTATTAAGGGAGGTAATAGTTTTGGGTAATTTAAGATTGTTTTGGAGTTATATGAGAGGAAATAGGTTATTGTACATTGGAGCATTAATTAGTATTGCTTTAGCAACCTTCTTTTCAATTCTAAGTCCATTGGTATTGAGAGTAACAATAGACTCTATAATTGGTGATAAACCTTTAGATGTACCTCAAGTAATAGGGGCAGCTATAGAAGGTTTTGGCGGTAAAGGAGTTTTAGTACAGAATTTATGGATTGCTGGGATAGTAATAGTTCTATTGACTCTATTACGGGGGTTGTTTTTATACTTTAAAGGTAAATGGTCAGCTATGGCAGCTGAATCGATTGCTAAGAATATGAGAGAAAGACTATATGATCATTTGCAGCATCTTCCTTATGAATATCATACTAAGGCTGAGACTGGTGATTTAATTCAGCGCTGCACTTCCGATGTGGATACTATTCGACGCTTTTTAGCGGTACAATTGGTAGAGGTTGGTCGTGCTATCTTTATGATGGTTTTTGTAGCTATTATTATGTTTTTACTAGATGTAAAGCTGACCCTAGTAGCTATTGGAGTAGTGCCTATTATCTTAGCTTTCTCTTACTTCTTTTATAGGGAGGTTAAGAAATCTTTTAAAGCTGCTGATGAGGCTGAAGGGAGAATGTCTACAGTATTGCAGGAGAACTTAACAGGGGTTAGAGTAGTTAGAGCCTTTGCTAGAGAAAATTATGAGATAGATAAGTTTGATAAAGAGAGTTTAGATTATAAAGATAAATGTTATCATGTATTACGATTATTGGCTTGGTTTTGGTCAGTATCTGATTTCTTGAGTATGTTTCAGATTGGAATAGTATTGATTTTTGGCTCTTATTGGGCTTTTGAAGGGGTTATAACCTTAGGAACCCTAGTTGTATTTATTACTTATGAAGGTATGCTATTATGGCCAATCCGCCAACTTGGTCGCATTTTAACAGATATGGGTAAAACCTTAGTAGCTCTAGGTCGTATTCAGGAAATCTTAGATGAAGCTAGAGAAGAAGAGAAGGATGGTGAGCTTAAACCAGAGATAAAAGGGGATATTAACTTCCAAAGTGTTTACTTTGAATATGAAAAGGGAAAACCTGTATTAAAGGATATCTCCTTTGAGGTTAAGGAAGGGGAGACTATAGCTATCTTAGGAGCAACAGGCTCTGGTAAGAGCTCTCTGGTTCATCTATTAGCTAGACTATATGATTATCAAGAGGGTTCAATTAAGATAGGTGGTCATGAAATCAAAGATATCAATAAAAAGTGGTTAAGGAAGAATATTGGTCTGGTTTTACAAGAACCTTTTCTCTTTGCCAAATCTATTAAAGAGAATATAGGTTTAGCTAGAGGTGATGTAAGAGATACAGAGATCTTTGAAGCAGCTAATAATGCAGCTGTTCATGATGTTATTTTAGGTTTTGAAGAGGGCTATGATACCTTAGTAGGAGAGCGGGGAGTCTCTTTGTCAGGTGGTCAAAAACAGAGGGTAGCTATTGCCAGGACCCTAATCAGAGAATGCCCGATATTAATCTTTGATGACTCCTTAAGTGCAGTTGATACTGAGACTGATGCTGCCATTCGTCAGGAGTTGAAGAAGAAGAGAGAAGATACTACAACCTTTATTATCTCTCATCGTATCAATACCTTAGCTGAAGCTGATAAGATTTTAGTAATAGATGAAGGTAGAATTGTAGAGGTAGGAACTCATCAAGAGTTGATTAATAGAGAAGGTATGTATAAAAGAGTATGGGATATTCAAAATTGTCTAGAAAAGGAAATGGTGGTAAATGGGTAATTTTTAATAATTGAGAAGGGAGAATTGAGAATTTAAACTTTTTAAGAGCTTGATTCTCCATTACCACTTCTAAATTTTCAATTAAAAAGGGAGGTTATCGATATTGACGGAGTTTAAAGAAGAGGATTATAATAAAGATTTTGATTTTGGATTATGGAAGAAGTTACTCTATTATCTTAAACCATTAAAGAAAGAGGTTTTAATTTTAGCTACTGTGATGATGGGAGTTGGAGGTATTGATGCTATCTTCCCATTGATGACTAAATATGCTATTGATAAATTTGTAGTTAATAATAATATTAGTGCTTTATTAAGGTTTAGCTTGTTATATGGAGTATTAATAATTGTGCAGGCTATTAATGTCTGGTTATTGATAAATTATGCTGGAAAGATAGAGACAACAATGACCTATAATATTAGAAAGGCAGGTTTTAAGAGGTTACAAGAGTTATCTTTCTCTTATTATGATAAGACAGCAGTAGGTTGGCTAATGGCAAGAATGACCTCTGATGTAAAGAGATTAGGAGAGGTTCTCTCTTGGGGATTTGTAGATTCAGTCTGGGGAATAACAATGATGATAACAACTATGGTAATTATGCTCTTTTTAAATTGGAAGTTAGCATTAATTACCTTATCAGTAGTACCTATCTTGGCTGTTATTAGTCTTTATTTTCAAAAGAAGATATTAAAGCTATATCGTAAGGTTAGAAAGATTAATTCTAAAATTACTGGTGCTTTTAATGAAGGGATTATGGGGGCTAAGACTACTAAAACCCTAGTTAGAGAAGAAGACAATTTAAGAGAATTTGAAGAGAAGACTACTAAGATGAGAGAATCATCAGTTAAAGCAGCTATCTTTTCTGCATTATATCTACCAGTAGTATTGACTTTAGGAAGTATAGGGACTAGTTTTGCCCTTGTTTTTGGAGGTAGAGATGTTCTATTGACTACTATAAGTTATGGAACTTTAGTTGCTTTTATCTCCTATACAGTTCATTTTTTTGAGCCAATCAGTCAATTGGCACGAGTCTTTGCTGAATTACAGTCAGCACAGGCTTCGGCAGAAAGAACTTTATCAATGATAGAGACTAAACCTGATATTCAAGATAGTCAAGAGGTTATCGAGATTTATGGTGATACCTTTACTCCTAAGCGAGAGAATTGGTCAGAGATTAAAGGGGATATCTCCTTTAAGAATGTATCTTTTGCTTATGAAGATGGGGAGCAGATTTTAGAGGATTTTAATCTGGAAATTAAGGCCGGAGAGACTATAGCTTTGGTAGGTGAGACCGGTTCTGGTAAGAGTACTATTGTTAATTTAGCTTGTAGATTTTATGAACCAACAGCAGGAGAGATATTAATTGATGGAGTAGATTATAAGAAGCGATCCAAATTATGGCTCCATTCCAATATCGGATATGTACTCCAAACTCCTCATCTCTTTAGTGGAACGATTAAAGATAATATTCGCTATGGTAATTTAGAAGCAAGTGATTTGGATATAATCAAAGCTGCCAAATTGGTCAATGCTCATCAACTTATTAAGAAACTAGAGCAGGGATATGATACTAAAATTGGTGAAGGTGGCGGTAGTTTATCGACTGGGGAGAAGCAATTAATCTCCTTTGCTAGAGCAGTATTAGCAGACCCTAGAATATTTGTACTTGATGAGGCTACCTCTTCTATAGATACTGAGATGGAGCAGATAATTCAACAAGCAATTGATAAGTTATTAAAAGGAAGAACTAACTTTATTATTGCTCACAGATTATCTACTATTCGTTCTGCTGATAGAATTTTGGTACTTAGAGATGGTGAGATAATCGAATCAGGAAATCATCAAGAGTTATTAAGAAGTAAAGGATACTATTATAAACTCTATACTAATCAGTTTATGAAGGAGGGGATTGTTTAGGTTTATTATTTTTATCTTAATTGAATTCTTCCAAGAGATAAGGAGGTGAAATGATGAAGCTAACTTTAACTGTAATGGCAGAAGAATTAGCAGTATCTCGTTTGAATAAAGATGCTGAAATACCTAGCTGGCCATTATCCAGTCAATTTTTTTCAATTACCAGAACTAAAGATGAACTATCAATAGTCTCATTAACAGAGGATGTACCAGCAGATATAAAGAGTGAAAAGAATTGGAGGGCTTTAAAGGTTGAGGGACCCTTAGATTTTTCAATGGTAGGTGTACTCTCTTTTTTAGCTACAACTTTGGCTCAAGAAGGGATAAGTATCTTTGTAATTTCAACCTATGATACCGATTATCTCTTAGTAAAAGAAGAGAGTTTAGAAGAAGCTATTGAGGTTTTGAGTAAAGATTATATAATTAACAATTAGCTTTAAATAATAAGGGGAGATTATGAAACTAAATAAAATTCATCACATTGCGATTATATGTTCCGAATATGAAAAATCTAAAGAATTTTATGTCAATATCCTTAATTTGAAGGTGATTAAAGAGACCTACCGAGAGAATCGGGACTCCTATAAATTAGATTTAGCTATTGGAGAGGACAGTCAAATAGAGTTATTTTCCTTTTCAAATCCACCTCAGAGACCAAGCTATCCTGAGGCAAGAGGACTTAGACATCTAGCTTTTGAGGTTGATGATATAGAAGAAACAGTAAAAGAGCTAGAGAGGCAAGGGGTTGTTGTAGAAGGTATAAGAATCGATGAGGTTACAGGAAAGAAGTTTACTTTCTTCAAGGACCCTGATGACTTGCCCTTAGAACTATATGAAAAATAAGAAATAGAGTTATATCTTTTAATGGGTATAAAGGGACAGTAACGGGTGACGAGTTAAGTTATTTACTGGTTACTCGTCACTAGTTACTGAAGTGTCTCAATATCTATAAATTGTATCAGTTCTCCTACTAATAGAAGATATTATAAGATTATAAGTTCTTTATTGTATAACTTTTCAAAACCTTTGCTAACTGATAAAGCATCATTAATCTCTAATTCTACATCTTCTTTGGAAATAGTTTTGATAATAAAACGATTATCTTCTAGCTGGCATTGGATATCCTCTACCAAGCCATTCATATTCCTATCTAAACTCTCTGCAATCTCAACTAATATACCAAACTTACGAATTATCTCTTTGTCATCACCTTTTCTATCAATAATATCAGTAAATTGTGAGCGATTTAAATTATATTTTCTTAAGTCATACTTGGTATGGCGATGGGAGGCAGCAATATAGGCACTAATTAATAACTCTCGATGAGATAAGCCATTAATACCAGAGTTAAGTATCATATAAAAAGAGTGTTCGTGATGATCATAATAGTTAATACTATTTCCTGCATCATGTAACATAGTTGCAGTCTTTAAAATCTTATCAATATCACCTTCAAATTCCTCTTCATTCAATTTAAATAAAGGCTTTAATTCTTGGTATAGTACTTTGGCTAGCTTATGTACATGCTGAGCATGTTTCTTATTGAGATTTAAATTATTTACTATATTATTTATGGAGAAATCTAACACATTAGAGTTAGGTTCTTTATCTTGATAGAGATAATTGTAGATTAGCCCTTCTCTAATCCCTTTGCCACTAATAAGTAATTTATCTAAATTATATAAATTCATTAAGGTTGCTACAGCAGCAGTGGCACCAATAAAGATATCTGCTCTCTTTTTAGATAGTCCAGATATCTTCTTTCTTTTCTTTAAGTCTTTGTTTTTGACTAATTCATAGATAGCATTGACTGTAGATTTTTTTAGTTGATAATAATGGAGTAGATCTAAAGGATAGTCATTATTCCTCTGGTCTATTTTCGCAATATTTCTAATAGTACCACCGACCCCAATTAAAGAGTTACAATCTATATCTTTTAGCCAAGTAACTTCATTGAAGGCTGTTGTTAAGAATTTTATTAGCTGCTCCTCTTGTTTGCTAGTGATGCTATCATAAAGATTGAAGTGTCGGGTTAAATCTAGAGAACCAAAGGACAAGCTAACACATTCCTTTATTTTTCTTTCTTTCATCCAAATCAGCTCTATACTTCCACCACCGATATCCATAATCAGCCCATTATCTCGATCAATGCTATTTACAACTCCCCAGTAATCATAATATCCTTCTTCTTCACCTGATAATACTTGCACATCAAGCTCAACCTCTTCTTTTATTCTATTTAAAAATTCCTCTTGATTATCAGCTCTACGTACAGCAGCTGTAGCAACAGCTATAATCTCTTTAGTCTCAGTAGCATTACATAAGTTTTTAAACATCTTTAAGGTTTGAATAGCTACTTTAATACGCCCTTCCTGTAATTTATTATCCTCTTCTATTCCTTCTCCTAATCTAACAGTCTCCTTTAATTCATCAATTATCTTAAAAGAGTTATTCTTTTTAATCTCTGCTAAGACTAATTTGATAGAATTTGAACCGATATCAACAATAGCAATATTTCTCATTAAAACTCCTCCCTTTATTTTCAATCGTTTTTAAAAAATAGCAAAAATAAATAATTATATTATTATGAAATTATTTCTTATAATTATACATTATTTCTCAAAATAATAATAGTTGAATAATTACTTTTTAACTCGATTTTAATACTTGTTAACATTATGTTAACAAGTATAAATAAGGAATATGTTATAATATTGAAAAAGATAGATTCTTATATTGAAAATTGTATTTAAATTGATTTATTTTAGATAATTATATATTAGGAAAATTTAGTGACAACAAGTTATAGGGAGCAAATAAGAATCTTGTCTTGTCACTGTTTACTCAGAGTTTCTTACTGTTGTTATTTAGATTTATGTGGGAGGAATTGTTATGAGTGAAAAGGCTGCTGTTATATATATAGGCTCTAGTGCATTATATCTAAAGATAGGGGAGAAGAGAAATAAGAAGATGAAAGTTCTAGAATCCCTTGAATATCCACTGAGTTTAGGTCATGACACCTTTAAAAGAGATAAGATAAGCTTTGAGAAGGTAGATGAAACCTGTAGAGTACTTAAAGGTTTTTTAAAATTAATTAATGAGTATAGAATAGATAATATTAAAACAGTAGCTACCACTGCAATTAGGGAGTCCAAAAATAGAGATCATATCTTAGATCAGATTAAGGTAAAGACTGGATTGCAGGTAGAAGTGTTAGATGATTCTGAAGAGAAGATATATATCTATAAAGGTATGTGTAAAAAGCTAGAAGAAATAGGTCTCAATGAACAACAAGCATTGATGTGCTATATTGGAACAGGAAGGCTAGGGGTATCTTTATATTCCCAGAGTAATATCAAATATAATCAAAATATTCGAATAGGTTCCTTGAAATTAAGTGAGATATTAGGGAAGATTCAAGAGAAGACAGATAAATTTTATATAGTTTTAGAGGAGTATTTAAGGAGCTTTACTTATATGTTACAGAAGAATTTTCCTTTGATGAATATCTCTAATTTTGTCGTCTCTGGAAAAGAGATAGAGATGATAGCTGACTTATGTGAAGTAGAAATGGAAAAGGAGTTATGCTATATCCCTAAAGATAAATTCGATAGCCTTTATGATAAGATTAAGGATAAAACTCCAACTCAACTGCTTAATATGTACAACCTATCTCCAGAGAAATCAGAGATTTTACTACCGGCTATGGCTATCTATAAAACAGTATTTAATTTTACACAGGCTGAAAAGATTATTGCGCCCTTTGTATTCTTATTGGATGTATTATTATATGATATTCTCTATTCAGAAGAGAGTCAGAAGTGGAGTAATATCTTTGTTGAGAATACAATTATTTCAGCTCAGAGTATAGGTAAGAAGTATTATTATAATCAGAAGCATGCTAAGGTTGTAACAGAATTTACTATGAAGATATTTGATGGAGTTAAAGCTATTCATGGTCTAGGGGATAGAGAGCGATTATTATTGCAAATAGCAGCTATTCTCCATGATGTAGGTAAATATATCAGTCTTAAACGCCATTATTACCATTCTTATGATATTATTCGTGCTTCTAGTATATTAGGGTTAAATAATAAAGAGTTAGAGATTGTAGCAAATATAGCAAGATACCATAGTAAGAAATTACCTAATAATAGTGATACTAGTTATAGAAAATTATCTACTGAAGATAAGGTGTTAGTAGCTAAATTGGCAGCTATCTTACAATTAGGTGATTCTTTAGATAGAAGCCATATTAAGAAGTTTGAAGACCTCAAAGTCAATCTAAAGAATAAGAAGTTAGAGATTATTGGCTATAGTAATGAGAATACTTTATTAGAGGCATGGACCTTTGAGCAGAAGTCAGAACTCTTCAAAGAAGTATTTGGAATAAAAGCTGAGTTTATTAAAAAGAGGGTGAAATAATGGATTATAGTGATTCTAAATATTATCTTAATAAGCAGTTTGGCTGGTTAGAGTTTAATAACCGTGTATTAGAAGAGGCTCAAGATGAACGGACGCCTTTATTGGAGAGATTGAAGTTTTTAGCGATAACTGCATCTAATCTAGATGAATTTGTAATGGTTACAGTGGCTAGATTAAAAGACCAGATAGAGTCTGGTTATAATAAGCAGGATAAGGTAGGCCTTAGACCAAAAGAGCTCTTTAAAGAACTTTCTAATAGAATGCATCAGATGGTTAAAGAGCAGTATGGTTGTTTAAATTATGTATTAGATACTTTAGAAGAAGAGGATATTAATTTTATGGAGTATAAAGATTTGACTGAAGATCAGAAGGAGTTTTTAGATAATTATTTCCATGACAATATTCACCCTGTATTGACCCCAATGGCTATTGATCAGAGTAGACCCTTTCCTTTAATCTTAAATAAGAGTTTGAATTTAGCAGTTCGTCTAACCAGTTCTCCAGAATCGAATACCCTTTCACCTAATAAAGATGGTAAAGGTTTATTTTCAATGGTTAGAGTACCTTCTATTCTGCCTAGAATTGTAGAGATACCTTCTGATGATAAGCGGAATTTTATCTTTATGGAGAAGGTAATCAAAGAGTATTTAGATAAGTTATTCTTTGGTTATACAATAGAGGCTGTAGGTGCTTTTAGAATTACCAGAAATGCTGAGGTAAGCCTTGATGAAGAGGCACAAAACTTGTTAGTAGAGATGGAACGTTATGTTAAAAGAAGGAAGTGGGGGTTTCCAGTTAGATTAGAGATAGAGCAGGGAATTGATTGTCAATTGAAGGATTTTTTAGTTCAGTCTCTAGATTTAAATAGAGAAGATATCTATGAAGTTGCAGGACCTATCGATCTAACCACCTTTATGGGTTTTAGTGGTTTAGATGGTTTTGATCACCTTAGATATGAACCGCTATTACCCCAGCCAGCTCAAGATTTTTATAATAAGGAAGAGAGTATCTTTGATTTAATTAAAGAGAAGGATTTATTGGTTCATCATCCCTATGAAAGTTTTGACCCTGTAATTAAGTTGGTACAGGAGGCTTCTGAAGATTCACAAGTATTGGCTATTAAACAGACTCTTTACCGAGTCAGTGGGGACTCTCCAATTATAGAGGCTTTGGCTCAAGCAGCTGAAAATGGAAAGCAGGTTACGGTATTAGTAGAGTTAAAGGCTAGATTTGATGAGGAGAATAATATAGAGTGGGCTAAAAAGTTAGAGAAGTCAGGTTGCCATGTTGTTTATGGATTAGTTGGCTTAAAGGTACATTCTAAGTTACTGTTGATAGTTAGAGATGAAGAGGAGGGTATCAGAAGGTATGTCCATATGAGTACAGGAAATTATAATGACAAGACTGCTAAATTATATACTGATACTGGAATGTTTACTGCTAAAGAGACTTTTGGTTCTGATGTTTCGGCTATGTTTAATCTATTGACAGGCTACTCTTCGGCTCCCCAATGGAAGAAGTTAGCGGTAGCTCCTTTGAATTTGCGGGATACCTTTGTTAAGCTGATTAGAAACGAAGTTGAGCAGGTAAAGTCAGGTAAGGAAGGGCATATTATTGCTAAGATGAATTCTTTAGTTGATTCTGGAATAATCAAAGAGTTGTATAAGGCTTCCTCAGCAGGGGTTAAGATAGATTTAATAGTGCGGGGGATGTGCTGTTTAAAGCCTGGAATTGAAGGTGTCAGTGATAATATCAGGGTGATTAGTATAGTAGGACGCTTGTTAGAACATAGCCGTATCTTCTATTTCAGTAATGGCGCTAATCCTAAAATCTTTATGTCCAGTGCTGACTGGAGGCCTAGAAATTTAGATAGAAGAGTTGAGGCATTGTTTCCAGTAGAGGATGAGGATTTAAAAGCTAGAATTATTAAGCTATTAGATATTACCCTAAGGGATAATGTCAAGGCACGGGAGCAACAGCCTGATGGAAGCTATAAGCGTGTGGAAAGAGATGGAGTGGAGTTAGAATCTCAGCTTGAATTCCATCGATTGGCTAAAAAGGCTGTCAAAAAGCTGGATAGCACCAATATAATAGCTTTATTTAAACAGACATCAGCAAGGGATACTAATATACATTAATTTAAATAGAGTTACTTGAAGGTTCACCTACTTTGGTGAATCTTTTTCTTTATCTTTGTTTAATATTAATGTCTGTTAATGGGTATATTGCGACACTTTTCAGACCTCACCCCCTAGCCCCCTCTCCTACCATAGGAGAGGGGGAATTAAAAATTTGGTCTCCCTTCTCCTAGTGTAGGAGAAGATGCTTTTTTCACGAAGAGTCTTACCTTGTAGACTCGTAGGGGGATTAAGGGATGAGGTAGATGTTTTTGAACTTAACTATTAACTATATAATTTACACTGTAAACTGAAGTAAAAATGTCGCAATATTACTATATGTTATTAGTTTTTAACTAATGTTATTACTAGAAAACCAAAACAAAAACTAAATTACATTAATTACAAGTTATTTACATTAGATTCCTGTAAAAAATTATGTTATAATAAGTTTTGTTGTTGATATGACAATTGCTATTTGAATTATGAAAGGAGGCAGTAATGATGAATATCAAGAGAAGTTTATTGGCTTTAATTTTAACCTTAACAGTTCTTTTTGCAGGAAGTTACCTTGTGGATAGCTATAAATTTAATCATGCTTTAAATGATGATCTATTGGAAATTGATGGTGTAGAGAAGGTAGAGATTGATAAATCTAGTACCATTTATAAAGTAGAAGTTACTTTACAGTCAGTTGATAACTTAATTAAAGTCTATGAAGATATTAAGGATAGGATAGAAGAGACTACTAAAGATGAGGAATATAAGTTAGTTATTAACTCTAATTCTGCTGAATTAACTGAGATTTATGAAGATATTAATTTGGCTTTATATGAAGCATTAGAGACAGGAGAGTTTGTTAAATTAGGAGAGAGAGTTGATAATTTTGCTAAGGAGTATCAATTAGATAAATCAGAGATTAAGGTTGATACTGATTATCTTTATTTAACTTTGATTAAAGAGAAGCAGGAATTATATAAAGTAGTTAAACGGAATCAAAAGAAGAGATTAGGAGGTGAGATGAATGGCTAAAGATTTTGGATTAGGAGTTGGATTAGCAATGATTATCTTCTTAGCTGTTAATGGAATCAATCTCTTTCCAATGGTACTTTTGGGAGGCTTAGGTTACTTTTTATTCAATTCATTAAACAAGCAGGCTTTAGGGGATAACTTTGCTATTTCAAATAAAGATGATAATAAGGTTCCAAAGGTAGACTTTGCTGATATTGGTGGACAGGATTCAGCTAAGAATGAATTATTAGAAGCATTAGAGTTTGTCAAGAGTAGGGAAGAGATTAAGAAGTTAGGGATTAGACCATTAAAAGGGTTAATGTTAAGTGGTCCTCCAGGAACTGGTAAGACCCTAATGGCTAAAGCAGCAGCCAACTACATCGATTCTATATTCATCTCCACTTCAGGAAGTGAATTTATCGAGATGTATGCAGGGGTTGGTGCTAAAAGGGTTAGAAAATTATTTAAGGATGCCCGTGATAAGGCTAAGAAAGCAGATAAAAATAATGCGATTATCTTTATCGATGAGATTGATGTGTTAGGTGGTAAGCGTGGTAGTAACTCTAGCCATATGGAATATGATCAGACCCTTAACCAATTACTAGTGGAGCTTGATGGCATCAGTGTAGATGACCAAGTCAATGTCTTAGTAGTTGGTGCTACAAACAGAATTGATATTCTAGATGAGGCTCTGTTAAGACCAGGGCGTTTTGATCGTATTGTAAAGGTAGATTTACCAGATAGAGAGGGTAGAGAGCATATCTTAAAGATTCATACCCATAATAAGCCTTTAGCTGATGATGTTGATTTAGCACAATTAGCTAAAGAGACCTTCCGTTTCTCTGGTGCTCAATTAGAGAGCTTGACCAATGAAGCAGCTATTATGGCTATGCGTGAAGATGCAGAGAAGATCAATAAGACCCACTTTAAAGAGGCTATTGATAAAGTGATGATGGGTGAGAAGTTAAATCGTCGCCCAAATAAAGAGGAATTAAAGCGAGTAGCTTATCATGAGGTTGGACATGCCTTATTGGGGGAGATAGTAAATCCAAAGTCAGTATCTAATATTACAATTACTTCTCGCGGTAGAGCCTTAGGTTATGTTCGCCATAATCCAGAAGATGACTATTACCTACAGACTATCGACTACTTAAAGAATCAGATTGCTGTCTTGGTAGCCGGTTCTTTAGTAGAAGAAGAGATTTTAGGTAATAGAAGTACAGGAGCAAGTAATGACTTTGAGAAGGCAATTCAGATTGCTAAGCAGATTATCTTCTCAGGAATGTCCAAATTAGGAGTGGTAAGTAAGGACAGCCTTCCAGGTAAGCTATTACACGAGACTACCTCTGAAATCATTGCAGAGCAAGAAGAAATAGTAAGAAAAGAGATTAAAGCTAATCAAGAGTTTATTCACCAAGTAGTAGAAATTTTATTAGAAGAAGAGAGTATTACAGGTGATGAGTTTAGAGAATTATTATCTAAAAAAGAAGACAGAGTAGCTTAAGAGCAGACCAGCGACTTATGTTGGTCTGTTTTTTTATTGCAGAAATAAATCGGCTACGATATAATGGTTTTGTGGGTATTATATATTAGAATTACTCATTGAGGGATACTTCAGTTGAGATTTTTATACAATTTAAATTAATAAGGAGTGAAATCTATGCTAATTAAGAAAAAAGAAATAATATTATTATCATTGATGTTGCTAGTTGCTGTGATGGCAGGTTGTTCAGGTGATGAAGTTTTAACACAGGGTGATGATGATTATCAGATTCCGCTAGAAGTTATTGCAGGAATTTCAAGTGCTCAATATGATGCTAATTTTGAAGCTAGCGGTGGGTCTGAGTATTATTGGGAGGTAGATGGTGGTATTGCTTATGGTAGTTTTAATGATGTAACTCTTAGTAAACCTGAGTTTACAGCTACTAATACTGCTTTACAGGAGGGTCAAGTAAGAATTAGAGTAACAATAGATCAAGAGGTTAAGCCGTGGTTGATTGTAGATGTAGTTGACAATAATAACGAAACAGAGTTTTATGAGGGTGCTTTTCATGTTGTAGTACCAACACAAGATAATAATAAAGAAGGTTATCTAGCAGCTGGGTTTAGTGGTGGAATTGGATTAAGTGACCCTAAAGTTCCTTATGCTGTTAAAACAGAGGAAACTGGTTTAACAGTATGGGATACAAAGAGAAATGAATTATTTGGTTCTATGGATGGACGTTTTTATGGAATTAATGATATTGTGTATCCTATGGGTGGCGATAAATATTTTTTAATTGGATATAGAGCAGAAAATAATAGTAAATATCAGGCTTATTCTGTTAAATTAAATAATAAAGGAGAAAAGGAAGATGAATGGTCTTATGGGGATCCTGTAAAGGATGTATACTTAAGAGATGGAATAGGTATCAAAGAGGATAGTACACGAGTTAATTATATAGTTGCTGTAGGTAATTCAGGAACTAAAAGCGAGGCAGATCCTTATATTATTAAAATAAATGTTACTAATAATGATGATATTAATGATTCAGATGTAGAAACTTTTAGTCCACAGATAAGCCAATTAAATTATGATTATTATAATCTACAATCTATCATAGAGACAATAAATGGTTATCTTGTTGCTGGTTATGTAGGAACTGATTCTGAGAATACTGAGGGGATTATAATTGAGTTAGATAAGAATTTTGCAGTAAAGAACTATAGCAAATATACCGATATTAAAAAGTTATATAAGATAGCAGAAAATGGAAATGGCAATTTTGTAGTTGTGGGTTCTAATGCTTATGTAGCTGAAGTAGATAGTAGTTTAACTGCGATTCAGTTGAACTTTAATTTAAATTACACAGCAGATTTTAGAGATGTACTTATAGATGGAGATAGTTATATCCTAGTAGGGCAAGATGTTGAAAATAATGGAGGGATAGCAGTAAAAATAACAAATGGTACTCTAGATGAATCTTTTAATGTAAGAAAAGGAAGCTACTTATACTCAATTGCCAAGGCAACAGATGGTAATTATTTATTAGCTGGATATTCTAATAATCAAAAAGCGTATATAGTAAAAATTAATTCTTCAGGAGATGTTGTTCCAAGGGTAGCACAATAAAGATTTAAATAAAAGGGCGGTTATAACCGCTCTTTTATAGTTTATAAAATATTTTTAATAGGAGGCTAATTATTGAAGAAAATCTATTTTGTTTTAATATTATTATGGTTTATGATTTTTTCTGTAAAGGCAGAAGCTATAACTGTTATTTTAGATTTAAATGCTGGTTGGAATTATAATGATTTAATTTATAAGAAATTTAAAGATAATAAAAGAGATTTAGACCATTTTATGAGAGAAGATTTAAATAGTGGTCAGGGATTTTATCTAGAAGAGATTTATTGGATTAATAATAAATGGGGATTAGGGTTAGGCTTTGATAAAGTAGTTACTAGTTGGTCAGGAGAGAGTGAAAGCCCTAATGGAAAAAGAATATTTGAATATATTTATCAAATCTCTGGTCCATATACAAGTTTAAAATATATTATGAATGATAATATTACATTAAAAGCAAATTTTATTTATTATAATTATAGTGAACACTATAATAGAAAGTATTCCTGGCAAGATGAACAAATTGATAGAGACTTAGAGAGAGGTAATGGATTAGGTATTATATTAGGAAGTGATATAGCTATTCCTATTAAAAAAGGTTTCATATTTAATGGTGGTTTTGGTTATAGAATGGTAGAGATTGATTTAACAGAAAAATATAGTGATTTACATGGTGAAATGATTTCAAATTCTGCTAATGAGAAGCTTGAGATTACAGGTTTAACTATTTCTGCTGGTATCTCATATAAGTTCTAAATTACTATGAGAATGAAGGGGATCAACAAGTTGTGTTTTTTACTCTTTAGATACACCAAATAAGCTAAGATATCAACTGAATTATGGATATTAAAATTCAAAATTTTAGCAGGTGAATAGGTATTTATATCTAACTATATAAATAGCAGGTAAATTATAAATTAAAATTGTTTTATAGATTATATTAATTATATAGATTTACTGTTATTAAATAATTTTGATAGGAATAATATATAGCAGAAGAATTTTAATAATATTACGATGTTAATCAATTTAAAAATTTTATTTTATAAATTATTTTATGGTAATTTGTAAGAAGTTAAAGGGGGTTAAATAAATGGCAGCAGAAGAAGCTAATTCTTCTAAGGTGAATATTAACACTGCTACGATTGAAGAATTGACAAGTTTAAAGGGAATAGGTCCTACTCTAGCAGGTAGAATTGTTGATTATCGTGAAATGAAAGGACGCTTTGAGAGTTTAGAAGAGTTGAAGTTGGTATCAGGGATTGGAAAGAAACTATTTGCAGGAATAAAAGATGAGATTACTAATGAAATCCAAGAAGTAAATTTAAAGCAATTAGATGAAGATAAAGAGGTACCGTCAAGTGATGAGGTAGTTGAAGATAAGAAGAAAGAGTTTGAGTTGAATGAAGGGATAGATATTGTTAATGAATATCAAGTTCCACAGAAGTATGGGGTTAATGAGTTGGTCTTACAGGTTAAAAATCCTAAGACAGCTCATCTGTATTGGGAGTATACTGAGGATAAGATAAATGAAGTAATAGCCCAAACTGGTATCGATGATATTAATGAGGCTAAGTTATCCTTAAGGGTTCACAATGTAACTGCAGACTCAGAGTATGACATTGAAATTGGTTTAGAAAATGATAGTTGGTGGTTAAATGAGTTAGAGACTACTAATAGTTATTTTGTAAATTTAGGGGTAGTAGATGGAGAAGGTAATTTCCACTCTATACTTCAATCTAATAAAATCACTATGCCAACTAATAAAGTAAGTGATAGATTAGATGAAGAATGGATGACTCTTAAAGAGACTATGGAGCAAGTGTACTTATTATCTGGTGGATTATTATTTGAAGAGAGAGAAAGCGGATATAGCTCTGTGGATATTCTTAAAAAGTTAGAGTCAAATAATGAAATTTATGATTTAGATCAAATTTATAGCTCTATTGAACTATTAAAGGGTACTTTAAAATAATAAGGTTAAAAAGAAGAGCTAGGATATCCTAGCTTTTTTCTTTATATAAGGAGAGTAAAATAGTAATTTTAGGGTATAAAAGTTTTATATTTGTAAATTATAATCTGGTGTTTATAATTAATGACATATAATGTATATATTTTAATTAGGTGGTGGTTATGGAATGAAGGCTGAGATTATTACAATTGGGACAGAACTGTTATTGGGGCAGATTATAGATAGTAATTCCCAATGGATAGGACAGAGGTTAGCAGAGATAGGTGTTAACCTGTATTATAAAGCGACAGTTGGAGATAATAAAGAGAGGGTTTTAGATACACTCAAAAACTCCATTAACCGTTCTGATATCATTATTACAACAGGAGGTTTAGGACCGACTCAAGATGACCTAACTAGAGAGTGTATAGGTGAAGCTTTAGGCTTAGAATTGATTAAAGATGAAGAGCTATTGATGGATATAAGGGATTATTTTGATAAAATGGGGCATGAAATGGCTGATAATAATATCAAACAGGCTTATTTACCAGAAGGTGCAGTGGCTATTGATAACCCTGAAGGTACAGCTCCAGGTATATTAATAAATCAAGATGGGAAGGTTATTGTAGCGATGCCAGGAGTTCCCATAGAGATGAAAGCAATGATGATTGAAACTGTGCTTCCATATCTAAAGAAGAAATTTTCAAAGGGTGAGGTGATTAAATCTAGAGTAATCAAAACCTGTGGGATAGGAGAATCCTCTCTAGAAGAGTTAATTACAGATATCTTAACAGAACAGACAAACCCTACGATTGCACCTTTAGCCAGTCAAGGTGAAGTAAAATTGAGATTAACAGCTAAAGCTAATAGTGAAGAAGAAGCTGATAGATTGATTAATTTAAAGGAAGCTAAGTTGCAAGAACGTATAGGAGAGTATATTTATGGCTATGATGATGATAACTTAGAAGGGGTAGTTGCTAAGTTATTATGGGATCAGAAACTGACAATAGCAACAGCAGAATCTTGTACAGGAGGATTGATTGGTGATAGATTGACCAGTATAGCAGGTAGTTCTGCTTATTTTGAAAGGGGAATCATTAGCTATAGTAATCAAGCTAAGATGGATCTATTAAAGGTTAAGAAGAGCACACTAGAAAAGTATGGTGCTGTCAGTAGCCAAACAGCTAAAGAGATGGCTAAGGGTGTAAGGAATTTATCTAAAACTGATATAGGCTTATCTACTACAGGCATTGCTGGACCAGGTGGAGAGAGCTTAGAAAAACCTGTTGGTCTGGTCTATATGGCTATAGCTGATAAAGATGGTGTAGAAAGCTATAGATATCAATTCAATGGTAGTAGAGAAAGGGTTAAGTATATGACATCACAGATGATTTTAAATCTATTAAGAAAGAGGCTTTTGGCTAAAAGCTAATATAGAAAGGAAGATAAAATGAAGGGGCTAGTGGGAAGAGTAATTTTAGCAGCTGTAATTATATTATTTTTAATTAATTTTACTTCTGCAAAGGTATATAAATTAAGTGCTTTTGATGTTGAAATTAATTTAAAGATATCAGATCAACCAGCTACAGTCTTTGATTTTCCTCCTGTAGGTAGAATCAAAGCTGCTACCCATAAGTCTCCTTTAGATATAAACTTGACCTTAGATGCCATTCATCAAGAGAGGTTAAACTCAATAATTGAGAATATCAATAGTAAAGATGAGTTAATATCTCTACTAAAAGAGAAGGGGAATATTGTTGTTCAACTATTTGTTATCAGGTTAATTGTGATAGCTATATTAGGTGGAATAGTTGGGGCAAGTCTAATCAATTTTGATCGTCAATCTATTTTAATAGGAACTATAACTGGGATTATAATTGTTCTTATTTTATCGTCAATGACTTATTATACTTATGATTTATCAAAGTTTAATGATCCCAATTTTGAGGGAATGTTAGAAGCAGCGCCATGGATGATTGGTATGATTCAAAAGGGGTTAGATAGCATAGATCAATTAGGTGAAGAGATGCAATTGATTGCTTCAAATATGGCAGAGTTATTCTCAAAAGTCGACACTTTACGACCTTTAAGCAGAGTAACTGGGGATTTAAAGGTTTTACATATTACAGATATTCATAATAATCCTGTTGCTTTACCCTTTGTAGAACAGATAGTAGATAGCTTTGCAGTAGATTTAATTATTGACACAGGAGATATTACCGATTATGGTACTCCCCTTGAAGGTGAATTATTAAGGAGAATAGATGATTTAAATGTCCCTTATATCTTTATAGCAGGTAATCATGATTCTCCAGATATTGTAGAGAGTATGAGAGAGTTTGAGAATGTAATCGTCTTACAAGCAGATGTAATCAATATTAAGGGGTTAGTGGTAGCGGGGGTAGAAGATCCTGCTGCTAAGAGTAATCAGATTAAGCCTTTACAAGAAGAGGATATGGAAGAGTATAAACAGGGGTTAGAAGAGTTAATTGCTAGATTAAAGGTAAGTCCTGATATAGTGATTACTCATAACTTTAAGTTAGGAAAAGGATTATTAGGGGAGATTCCCCTATTACTACATGGTCATGACCATGTATTTAAGATTTATGATATAAAAGGGACTACAATTATAGATGCAGGAACTACTGGTGCTTCTGGTATTAGAGGTTTACAGAGTGAGCAAGGGATACCTTATTCTGTAGCTTTATTACATTATAATAAGGAGGAAGAGGTTAATTTAGAGAAGTGGTCCTTAGATGTAGTTGATATTATTAAGTTTTATGATCGGCATAGTGGATTTATCTTAGAAAGAAAGTTGATTAATGATAAAGAAATGGATAAAGAAGAAGGAGATTAGGTAGAGCTAAGGTTTAATTGATTGGTGCTTTAAAACAGCTTAAAGTTAATCTCGGTTTTAATTAAATCTTCTGGAGTATAGGAATTTAGAAGGAGGAGATTTAAAGTGGATGAAGAGTTAAGGCTCTTTATTGCTGTAGAATTAGAAGAGATTGTTAAGGAGAGGTTAGAGAAAAGAATATTTTAAGGGACTGTTCTTTACAGATTAAATGGGTCGATAAGTATAAATTTCATATTACCCTTAAATTCTTGGGTGAAGTTAATGTAACTAATATCGACGCTATTCAAGAGAAATTATTAGGCTTACAAGGAAGAATTGAGAAATTTGATATTATGATTTAAGGGGTTAGGCGCCTTTCCCAATATAGACTATCTATCCCCAGGTGATTTGGACTGGAATAGATGATGGACAAGAGAATTTAAAGAAATTACAACAGTTGGTTGAAGAGTCAATGCTGGATTTGGGGTTTAAGAGGGAGTCTCATAGTTATATTCCTCATATTACTTTAGGCAGGACAAGTCCGTCAGGAGAAGAATTTTACGTTAATTAGTAAGAGATTAGAGGAGTTTTCCTCTGAAATTAACTGTAAACAGAAGATAAAGAAGATATCATTAATGAAAAGTAGGCTAACACCCAAGGGTTCTGTTTATAACTTTTTATTTGAAGTAGAGTTATAGAATTTTAATAGTAAAATAAAAAAGTATTGATTAAGTATCATTAGTAGGGTATACATTTTATGTAATTGCTTTTTAAAAAGATATATAATATAATATTATCATATTAAAGAAGAACAATGATTATTTCGGGCTTCTAGGCTTATATTAATAGAAGGAGTGGATAAGTATGTCATTAGCAGAAAAGAAGAAAGCTTTAGAGAGAACACTTAGCCAGATTGAGAAGGAATTTGGTAAAGGCTCAATCATGAAGTTAGGTGAAGCTAAGGTTATGGATGTAGAGGCTATCTCTACAGGTGCTTTATCTTTAGATGTGGCTTTAGGTGTAGGTGGTGTTCCTAAAGGGAGAATTATAGAGGTTTATGGTCCAGAGAGTTCTGGTAAGACTACAGTAACCCTACATATGATTGCGGAGGTGCAAAAAGAAGGTGGAGTAGCTGCGTTTATTGACGCAGAGCATGCCTTGGATCCTAAATATGCTCAGAATCTAGGAGTGAATATTGATGAACTTTTAGTATCCCAACCTAATACAGGAGAGGATGCTTTAGAGATATGTGAAGCGTTGGCTCGTAGTGGTGCTGTAGACTTAATTGTTATTGACTCAGTAGCAGCATTGGTACCAAAGGCTGAAATTGAAGGTGAGATGGGTGATGCTCATGTTGGACTTCAAGCACGTTTGATGTCTCAAGCGATGAGAAAGTTATCTGGTGTATTAAGTAAATCTAAATGTACATGTGTCTTTATTAACCAAATCCGTGAAAAAGTTGGAGTAATGTTTGGTAGTCCAGAGACTACTTCTGGTGGACGAGCTCTTAAATTCTACTCTTCAGTTAGATTAGATGTAAGAAGAAGACAGACTATTAAAGATGGTGATGAATATCTAGGTAGTAGAACACAAGTAAAGGTAGTTAAGAATAAGGTTGCAGCTCCATTTAAAACTGCTGAATTTGATATTATGTATGGTACTGGAATTTCAGCAGCAGGCTGTATTTTAGATATGGCAGTAGATTATGACATAGTTGATAGGGCTGGTTCTTGGTACTCTTATGGTGATGACCATAGAGAGCAAGGTAGGGATAACTTTAAAAATTATTTAGAGACCAAGCCAGAGCTATTAAAAGAGATTGAGCGTAAGGTTAAGGTTAAGCTGGGAATAATTCAAGAAGAAGCTAAACCTGAGAAGGAAGACAAGGATAAAGCTAAAGATACTAAAGGAAAGAAAGAGAATAAAGAGTCAGCTTAATGAAAAAGCCCTTTAAAGGGCTTTTTTAATTCACTAACTTTAACTTGAATAAGCTTTATATTTATTAATAAGAGAATGGGATAATCCCATTCTCTTATTAATAAATGGAGGTTTTGATTGATATATATAGAATCTTTTAGTTATAGATGTGTGAATTAAAATAAAACTTTATCGGTATATTTAAATATTTTTAATTTGAAAAGTAAGTAAAGTTTTTTAGGTTGCACTTAAGGGTACCTTACTTTTGGCATTGCCCTAAAAGTAAGCAAACCTACGGGTTCATCCTTGGAACCTTCCGTGGCAAAGCCCACTCACTATGCAATCAAGGTTCTATTAAAATTAATAATTTTTAGAGTTCTAATTCAAAGATTATATGATTACTATTATTTATTGAAAATATTTGTTTCGTTCAAACATTAATTCTTTTCGCTTTTAAAAACATTAACTATAAAAAGTGTCTAATTATCTATCTATAAAGACAAATTTAAATTTAATTGTAGATTCAAAAATCTATATAAGAAATAATTCTGATAAAGGTTTAGTTAATAAGGATTATGGGGTGTTAAAGGTAATGGATTTTGTTGGAGAAATAACTAAGATTGAAGCTCAAAAGAGAGATAGTGGAAGGTGTTCTATCTTTGTTGATGGGGAATTTTTGATGGGAATAGATGCAGAGTTAATTTATAAATTTAATTTAAAGAAAGGCTATAAATTAACAGAGGACATCTTAGAGTATATCTTAAATCAAGAAGAATTTATTCAAGCCAAAAAGGCTGCTTTTAACCTTTTATCTTATCGGCAGAGAAGTTATCAAGAGTTAAAGGATAGGTTAGCTGATAAAGGTTTTGATGAATTTATTATTGAACAGGTAATTAGAGTATTAGAGAGATTAAATTATATTGATGATAGAGAGTTTGCAGGGGCTTGGATTAGAGATAGGGTAACTAGAAATTATGGACCTTGGGTAATTAAGATGCAGCTTAAGGAAAAAGGTGTAGATGAGAGAATAATTAATGAGGTATTAGATACTGAATACAGTTATGATCTCCAGTATCAGAATGCTTTTAAGCTGGCTAAGAAGAAGGAGAAGCGATACCGGAAATATGATGATTGGGAGAAACGAAATAAATTAGCTCAATCATTACAAAGAAAGGGGTTCAGCTTTGATATTATTAATTTAGTTTTAGATGATTTAGATAAGGAGTGATTGAATGAAACTCTTATTTTTGACAGATACCCATATTAGAGGTACAAATCCAAGTAGAAGATTGGATGACTTTAAAGAGACCTTATTGAGGAAGTTAGAAGAGGTTAGAGAAATTGCAATTGAGGAAGAGGTTGATTATATTCTCCATGGTGGAGATTTATTTGACCGACCAGATACAGCTCCTTCTGTGGTTGGTGAGTTTGTTAAGTTATTAAGGACTTATCCTAAACCAATTTACATAGTAGCAGGAAACCATGATTTATATGGTCATAACCCTCAAACATTACCACGAACAATGCTAGGATTATTGATTGCTTCAGGGGTTGTTAATTTGATTCCTGATAAGCCGATCTTATTAGATGGTGAAAGTGGTATAACCTTACAACTATCTGGAAGGAACTTCGATTATACCCTAGATAATAAGGATAGTAATGCTTATCATGTTAAAAAGAGTAGTAGTGCTGATTATGCTATCCATATAGTTCATGGGATGTTATTGGATAGACCCTTCTTTGAATCTGGATTTACTTTAATTGAAGGTGTAGAGACAGAGGCAGATATTACTATTGCAGGCCATTATCATTTAGGCTTTGGGGTAAGGGAATATAAAGGTAGATATTTCTTAAATCCAGGCTCTTTAGTAAGGGCAAGTGCTGATATCAAAGAGATTAATAGAACTCCTCAAGTAGCTATTATTGAGTTGAAGGATGAGGTTAATATTACTCTAAGAAAGCTAAAGTCTGCCCCAAAAGGTAAAGAGGTCTTAGATCGTAGAGCTATTGAGGAAGAGAAGTTTAGGGAGAGGAAACTGGCTGAATTTATCAGACAGATAAAGGCTTCCGATGAATTTAAGGTCTTTAGTATCGATGCCATCTTAAATAAGATAGCTAGTAATAAAGGATTAGAAGAAGGTACAATTAAAGAAGCATTACACAGGTTGGAGTTGGCACAGGAAGAAGTTGGTCAAGGTGGTGAGAATAATTAATGGTAAGTATTAAAAGTATTGAGCTAATAAATTTTCAATCCCATGAGAATAGTAAATTAAATCTTGATCAAGGATTGAATGTTATTACAGGACCCTCTGATCAAGGAAAATCGGCAATCATTAGGGCTCTAAGGTGGGTCTTATATAATGAGCCTAGAGGAAATGATTTTATTCGCCATGGTAAGAAGAAGTGCCAGGTGGGGATTGAGTTGAGTAATGGCTTTAAGATTATTCGAAAGCGTACTCCTAGTAAGAATAGGTATATCTTAACTACCCCTGAAGGTGAAGAACATATCTTTGAGAAGGTAGGTAGTGGAGTTCCTGAAGAGATATTGAAGATTCATGGGATGAGAAAAATCTATTTAGGTACAGATGATGAGACTACTTTGAATATAGATTATCAATTGGAAGGAGCATTTCTTTTAACTGATAGTGGTTCGATTAGAGCAAAGACCTTAGGTAGATTGATCAATGTCCATGTTGTTGATGTAGCTATCCAAAATACTACTAGAGATATTAAAAGAAATAATGCAGAACAGAGCCAACTATTAGAATTGATTGCAGAGAATGAGGAGAAGTTAAAAGAATTTGATGACTTAGATAAAATTAAAGAGGATATTAATTCTCAAAAGCAGATATTACTTGAATTAAAGAATAGTAATAATAGATTAGAAAAATTAAAGTATCTTAAAAATAGAGAAGAGCAGATTGCCTCTGAGCAAAAAGAGATTGATAAAATATTGAATCAACTAAGTAATTTAGATAAGCTAGAGGTGATTTATTCTAGTTTGGCTGATAATAGTAGCAGGTTAGATAAGTTAAAAGTTTATCTAAAGGATTACAGAGAAGAACAAGCAGAATTGAATATTTGTACTAAAATATTAGATAAGTTAGAGGATATGGATGAACTATTTAAGATATATGAGCAACTAAGTTTAAGTGTTAATAGACTGAGGTCCTTAAATAAGTATTTTATGGATTATAAGAAGCAAGAGCATAGTATCAAGGTTGGAAAGAGGATACTAGAAGAGCTTGAGGGGCTAGGTAAGGTAGAAGAGATATGTAATTTACTCAGTGAAGAGAGTAGTAAGTTTGCTTTTTTAATCAAATACCATCAAGCTTATCAGGAGAATATCAGAGATATAGAGGCTAACCAGAAGGTTACTGAATCAAGTAAGAATGTTATTAAAGCATTAGATATTATAGATAAAGAGTTACCTTATCTCTTAGAAAAGGCTAAGACTTTAAGTAAAGTATTAACTAAACAGAAGTCAATGAGAGCTGAGTATAGAAAAGAGTATATCCAAGCTAAATCATTAACCAATATAGATAAGGCAGAAGAGATAGTTGGTATTATGCTTGAAGAGAAGGTTAAACTTGCCAAGTTATTGGAATTTAACCAAGCTAGGGCAAAGAATTTAAGAGAGATTGATCAATTATCTACTTTGTTAGCAGAGCAGGAGAATAAGGTCAATCAACTAGCTAAAGCTTATGGTGACTATTTAAAAGAAGAAGGAAGATGTCCAACTTGTTTAAGTACTGTTGATGAGAATGTGATAGAGCATATCTTAGAAGAGATAAAAGGGCAATGATATAGTGAAGAGTATTTTATAATAAATAGAAAGGATGATTTAAATGGCTAATATGGCGAAATATGAACAAGAGATTACTCAGATAAAAAAAGAGTTAGATACTGCTAATAGATTGAAGATGCAAAGTGAAGCAAGAATGGAATCTTTAAAGAAGGATAATGAGAAGTTGGTAGCAGAAATTAAAGAATTTGGAGTAGAGCCTGAAAATTTAGAAGAAGAAATCAAAAAGACAGAAGCTAAGCTTCAAAAATTATTAAAACAGGCTAAGGAGATGTTACCTGATAAAGATGTATTGCAAGGGAAAGTAAATAAAGAGTAACAGGGTGATGAGTAATGGGTGACAAGTAGATTTTATACTTTAACTGTCATTTGTTACTCTTTACTATAACTTAGGTAGGGAGGAGTTTATATGCCTATAGCTAGTATAATTAAAGATTTAGAGGGGAATATAAATAGATTACAAAGTGAGTATGATCAGAAGAGAGGTACTAAAGAGCATATAGAGCAGGTAATTAAAGAGAGTAAGCTGAAATTAGAGAAACGAAAGAGTGAAAAGGATTTATTGGAGCAGGTCAACCTTCTCTTTCATGAGACCTCTGAATTTGCTAGAGAGCAGTCTAGACAGCAGATAGAGTCTTTAGTAACCCATTTCTTGCAGTATGTTTTTGGGGAGAATTTCAGCTTTGAGATAGAGCTTAGAAGTCGTGGAGGACAGCCTTGGGCAGATTTCTATGTAGTCTCTCAAGAAGGTAAGTATAGAGTTAAAAATGAACCCCAAGATGCTCGTGGAGGAGGGGTGGTTGATGTTGTCTCTTTGGCTTTGAGGATAGCTATCTTACAAAGCCATAATAATCCACCTATCGATGGACCGATTATCTTAGATGAGCCTGCTAAACATGTTAGTGAGGAGTATATAGTTAGGGTGACTCAGTTTTTGAAGGAAGTACATGGCTTTTCTGAACGCCAAATTGTTGTAGTAACACATCAACAACATCTAAGTGAGGTAGCTGATAAAGCCTTTAGAGTAGAATTAAAAGAAGGTAGAAGTGAAGTGACCGTTAGAGAGTTCTAATATATATTAGAGTTAATGATTGTTTGTAAAAAATTGTAATTAACATTTAATTTTTGACTCAGATTATAGTTTGAGGTTAATCTATGTCAGCTTTATTCAAAGTATAAGGTGATTAACATCCTATCAAAGGTATTCTATCTTGACATAACAACTATAAGAAGATAAAATATAAACGTGGTACTTTCTTAAGAAAAAATTAAATCTTTGTAATTTTACAATTAAATAATGAAATGGAGGTGAAAGGCATGGAATTTGTTTTATTGATTATTGCTTTATTAGTTGGAGTAATAACTGGCTTTGCCGTTAGAAAATATATTGCAGAGAGTAAGATTGGAACTGCTGAAGCAGAAGCAGAGAGAATTATTGAAGATGCCAAACGTCAAGCTGAATCTAATAAGAGAGAATTATTAGTAGAAGCTAAAGAAGAGGCTCATCAAGTTAAAGATGAAGTTGAAAGAGAGTGTCGTGAGCGTCGTAATGAATTACAACGATTTGAAAGTCGTCTGCTGAAAAAAGAAGAAAATTTGGAACGTAAAGCTGAAACTCTAACATCTAGAGAAGAGAATATTAAAAATCGAGAGGTCTCTATTAAGAAGAAAGAAAGAGATATCAATGATTTATATGATAAGCAAGTTGAAAAGCTAGAACATTTAGCAGGATTAACAACTCAACAAGCTAAGGAATTATTATTAAGTCAAGTAGAAGATGAGATTGAACATGAAATGGCTAAAAAGATTAAAGATATTGAAACAAGAGCTAAAGAAGAAGCCAACAAGAGAGCTAAAGAGGTTATCTCTTCTGCCATTCAACGTTGTGCCGCTGACCATGTTGCTGAGACTACAGTTTCAGTGGTATCGCTACCAAATGACGAAATGAAAGGTAGAATTATTGGTAGGGAAGGTAGAAATATTAGAGCTTTAGAGAGTTTAACAGGTATTGACTTAATTATTGATGATACACCAGAGGCTGTTGTCTTATCAGGTTTTGATCCTATTAGACGTGAAATAGCTAGAATTGCCTTAGAAAAACTTATTATAGACGGTAGAATTCACCCTGCCCGTATAGAAGAGATGGTAGATAAGGCCCGTCAAGAGATAGATGATAAGATTTATGAGGTTGGCGAACAGGCTACATTTGATGTAGGAGTACATGGTTTAGATCGGGAGACTATGTATCTATTAGGAAGATTGAAGTATAGGACAAGTTATGGTCAAAATGTACTAAAACATTCTATTGAAGTTGCTCATTTAGCTAGTGTGATGGCAGCTGAATTAGGAGTAGATGTTAATATAGCTAAAAGAGCAGGACTACTTCATGATATAGGTAAGGCAATTGACCATGAAGTGGAAGGATCCCATGTCAAGATAGGGGTTGATTTTGCTCGTAAACATGGAGAATCAGAGAAGATTATTCATGCCATTGAAGCTCATCATGGTGATGTTGAGCCTCGATCTATAGAAGCGGTATTGGTTGCAGCAGCAGATGCTGTTTCAGCTGCTAGGCCAGGAGCTAGACGTGAAACCTTAGAATCATATATCAAGCGTTTAGAGAATTTAGAGAGTATTGCTGACTCTTTTGAAGGTGTAGAGAAATCTTATGCTATTCAAGCAGGTCGTGAAATCAGAATTATGGTTGAACCTGAAGATGTTGATGATACTAAATCAAGTAAAATAGCTTATGATGTAGCTAAAAAGATAGAAGATAATTTAGAATATCCAGGACAGATTAAAGTAACTGTTGTTAGAGAAACAAGATCAGTTCAATATGCTAAATAATTTTAAGGTGACCCTCTGTGGTCACCTTTTTGCTTTATAGATCCTTTTCAAACTATTAAAATTAGGGATATCTTTTAAACTTAATTCCTAATTAATATTATTATCTTAAATATAGAAGAAAGTTTTTTAACAGGTATTATTTTTAGATTAAAATTCTTTATTCTAAGCAGGAATTTGTCAGTTGGTATGTAATTAAATAAGTAAAGTAAAGTAGCACACAAGTACAAAATAATCAATTAATGAATAGACTAATAATGTAAATTTTAAAGGAGTGCTAGCTATGGAGACAAATAAAATTAAATTAAATCGCGATAATAGCATAGAACTATTAACATCTATTTTACTTGAGTACCCTATTATTAATACAGTAGATATTAATTTGGAAGAGAAGAATCTAAAAATATCTTTTTTAATTGAGGAAGAGATAACTTATGAAAGTTGGGTTAATCAGAAGAGAAAGATAGAACAGAATTTTAGATTATTCAACAAATTTAAGAAAAAGGATAATCAGGATATTTTGCTCAGTAAGGACGATTATAATGGTCTAACTAGATTAAATCTTATTAGAGATTTAGAGGGATGCTCTAAGAATGAACTGGACTTTATAATCTCAGTTCTAAAAAGAATCTTTGAGGATAAGTTACTAAAGAATCAAAATTTCTATTATTCTAATGGTTCTTCTGCTATAGATTCTTTACTTGAAGAGGTATCTAAAGATAATCTGTTAAAAGATAAGGGGCATGAATATTTGGGATTTATAGAAGAAGATAGAGTTTTAGTATTTAATAAAAATAGAAACAATTCTTAAATAGACGAGTTTATTAATTAGTAGCAATTGTGTATTTTATGGAAATCTATTTGGATTATATATCTATTATTTTATAGCATTATTTTCTACTTATGAATATTATTTAAATAAGTTATACAATATATTATTATGCTAAAAAGAATCATTCTTAGTATTAGCTTCTATATCTTTCAGTAAATGATAAATTTATAAGTTTGTATTCCCAATTTTAGAAGATTTATGAGCAGTATTTAAAAAATCTTTAATATTTCTTTTTAATAATGAAATGGTAAAAATATTTTATAAAGTATAGTCATATCAGATTTATTGACCTAATCTAGCTTAGCCATATAAATTATTATGTAGTTTTATCTTTAATAATTTATCTAAGAACTTTTAAGTTATAATGTATATATATGATGGGATTGGATAGTATAAGGAGGAACTCTTTAAATGAAAATTTTATTCATTGGGGATATAGTAGGAAGAACTGGTAGAAGAGCTATTAGAGAACTACTTCCTCAAATTATTGAATCAGAAGGATTAGATTTTGTTATAGCTAATGGAGAGAATGCTGCTGGAGGATTTGGTTTAACTAAAGGGGTAATGGATGAACTTCTTAGTTATGGGGTTGATTTACTAACTACTGGGAATCATACTTGGGATAATAGAGAGATTTTTGAGTTTATTGATGATACTGATAAGGTGATTAGACCTTATAATTACCCAGAGGAGGTCCCTGGGGTTGGATTTCAAACCATTAAAAAGGGGGATATTACTTTAGGTGTAGTTAACCTTTTAGGTAGAGTATATATAGGAAATTATCTCTGCCCTTTCCGCACTTTAGATGAGGTTGTTGAAGAGTTAAAAGATCAAGTAGATGCTATTGTAGTTGATTTTCATGCTGAGGCTACTGCAGAGAAGGAAGCATTAGGTTGGTATGCTGATGGTAAAGTTGCAGTACTAGTAGGTACCCATACCCATGTTCAAACTGCTGATGAACGGATATTACCTCAAGGAACTGCTTACATCACTGATTTGGGTTTAACTGGTGGAATAAATTCAATTTTAGGCATGAACATCGATGAACCGTTAGAGAGGTTTTTAACTCAGATGCCAAATAGGTTTAAAGTGGCTAAAGGTGATGCTAAGTTATCTGGTTTGATTGTTGAAATTGATGATAAGGCTGCTAAAGCTATAGAGGTCAAAAGAATTTCTAGGATACATAAATCTACTTAAAAGCTCTTAGAGAAAAAATAATATTTTTTCCAAAAAAAGAAGGAATTGTTTTGTAAATGTTGAAATAAATATATACAATAAAATTCACTAAATTAATTTATCAAAACAAATGGGGAGGTATTTAAACATGGAAGTACTAAAAGTATCATCTAGTTCAAGTCCTAATTCTGTAGCTGGAGCTTTAGCTGGTGTATTAAGAGATAATGGTGGAGCTGAGCTTCAAGCAATAGGAGCTGGTGCATTAAATCAAGCAGTAAAGGCAGTAGCTATTGCAAGAGGTTATGTAGCACCAAGTGGAATTGATTTGATTTGTATCCCTGCTTTTACAGACATTGAGATTGATGGAGAAGAAAGAACGGCTATTAAACTAATTGTACAGCCAAGATAAATTCAATATTGATATATTGATATATTATAAAAGAGCAACCTGGAGGTTGCTTTTTTTCTTTTGCAATACTTTTTTATATTATATGTTATTAGAAGATAAGTGGTAGAGTATCATAATATGAGTATATTGCGACACTTTTACTTCAGTACATAGTGGATAGTTGAGGGTTAAATTCAAAATCTCACACCCCACCCCTTAGCCCCCCTCCTTAACTAATGAGAGGGGGAAGATACTATATTTTCTTTTATTCCCTCTCCTAAGAATGGGAGAGACCGGTTTTGTATAAAGGGTTGCTAAACCCTGAAAGGTTAGGGTGAGGTGTGAATTTTGAAAGTGTTGCAATATCTCTAATATAAAGACATTTTTAAACTTTATTTTAAGATTAGATGAAATATATTTAACCCACCTATGAATAATTAAATTATAGCAGGTTAAGACTATTTAATAATAAATCTTGTTATTCTACTTAAAAATATATTTTATTGAAGGGGGCTAAGAGTAGTGCCTATAGGAGTTATATTATTAGTGGCTTTAGAGTTGATAATTTATTTTGGCTTTGCAGAACAGATGATCAAAAGAATGGGACTCAATAAGACTGCATTACTTATCTTTTTCGCTTTAATGATATTGGGTAGTTATATAGATATACCTATTTCTAGTAATCCTTTAATTACAATTAATTTAGGAGGAGCAATAATTCCTATTGCTTTAGCTTTCTATATCTTATCTAAAGCAGATAGAAAAGAAGTTTTTAGAACAGTAATAGTAACGATATTGGCTGGTGGAGCAATCTTTGCGTTAACCCAATTTTACCAATTTGAAGAGGGGCATACATTAATAGATACAAATTATCTCTTTCCAATAATTTCAGGGGTGATTGCTTACTTAATTGGACGGTCTCGCAAAGAGGCCTTTGTGGCAGGTACTTTAGGATTTTTAATTTATGACTTGATCCATGTAATCAGAATTACCTTGGGGGGAGTTCCTGGTGAGGCTGATATAGGTGGAGCAGGAGCCTTTGATTCAATAGTTATTGGAGGTCTATTAGCTGTACTTTTATCAGAACTAGTAGGAGAGTCCAGAGAGAGATTATTTAGAGATGATAAGGATGTTCGTCAGAAAGTTGAAGGTGCTAAGTTAGCTAATTCAATGGAAGTTGGAGAGTTAGGATATGAAAATAAAGCTGAGGATAAGGATGGTGAAGATGATGAATAAACAGACCCTAATAGATTCTTCTTTTTTTATTATACTATTCTTTCTTCTATTCTCATCTGTTAGCTATGCAGAGCAAGGACATTTTACAGTAATTGCTGAAAAGAGTGGAGATACTATCTTTGAGACAGCAATGGCAGTCAGTGTGGGAGATTATTATATTAATGAACAGAACAAGAAGTATAGAATAATTAAAGTAGATGGTAAGAAATGTGTTGCTAAATTTGAAGAAACAGTAAAGTTGATAGAAGATGAGGATAATTTATTTGCTTTATCTCAAGGTTTGCTAGCCCAAAATGGTAATAAATTGATTGCTCTTTATAATACTCACAGTGATGAATCATATAAGCCTACTAGTGGAACTCATAGCGAACCTGGAAAAGGAGATGTATTTAATGTAGCTGCAGTACTTGCTCAGGCTTTAGAAAAGAAGGGTATTGAAGTTATTCATAATAAATCTAAACATGACCCTCATGATGGTGGGGCTTATGAACGTTCCCGCAGAACAGCTACTAGGTTGGCAAGAAGGAGACCAGATGCTATCTTTGATATACATCGTGATGGGGTTCCTAATAGTAAGGAATACACAGCTAATATAAATGGGAAAAAATTTGGACAGGTTAGAATAGTAGTTGGGCGTCAGAACCCTCAGATGAAAGTTAATGATAAGTTTGCTAAAGAGATTAAGGCAGTTAGCGATAAATATTATCCTGGATTAATCAAAGGTATCTTCTATGCCAAGGGTAAGTATAATCAAGACCTATCTCCCCGTTCTTTAATATTGGAATTTGCGACATATGTGCAGCCTCAGGAAGCTGCCAATGTTAGTGTAAATTTATTTGCTGATTCTGTAAGTAAATTACTTTATGGTGGTGAAGAAGAAGGGGCTTTAGGTCTAGGAGGAACTACAACTGCTCAAACTAAACGTAATGAATCTTCAGGTGCTTTTAGTGCTATAGGAATTATCTTAGTGATTGTATTAGTTATAGGAGGATTTTTATTCTTTGCTAATAAAGGTGGAGCGGGCGGAGCATTCAGTAATTCTTTAGGTGTAAAGGAAGAAAAAGATGATGGAGGAGAGGATGATAATTAGAAGTGGAGGTAGAAGATGATAAAGTATGGGGAAATGATTTTATTAGCGGTCATTTTAGGAACCTTTACTCGATTACTATTGCTAAGGGTTGATTATCGCCAATATCCAGGTTATCCTCATGGGTATATTGTTCACTTAACTCTAGCTTTCTTAGCCTCATCCTTAGGAGCTTTAGTATTGCCAGCTATGTTGGAAGAGAATTATGTAGCTGTTACTATTTTAGGGGCTGCTGTTCAACAATTTCGTGGCATCAGGAATATGGAGAGGGATTTTTTAAGTCAGATTGAAGAGACTGAACTTGTACCTCGTGGTCAAGCTTATATAGAGGGGATAGCTAAGGTCTTTGAATCAAGAAACTATTTGGCAATGATTGCTGCTCTATTAACTAGCTTTGGCTATTATTTCTTTAATTTAATAGGATACAACTCTTTAAATATCGCAGGTGGAGTGATTGTTGGTACAATAGTTGTTTATGTCCTATATACTCTTATGTCTGAGGACCATGTAGGTGATATTGCAGAGATTAGAGTTGTAGATTTAGAGTTTGTTGGTCCAAATAGTGCTAATCTATCTGTTGAGGATACTGTAATTATGAATGTGGGCTTAAAAGAAGCAAAGGAGAGTTGGAAAAAATCAGGGGTTGGAATAGTTATTGCTCCAAAAGATGATAATGCACGAGCTACCTTAGCCAATACCGGGCAACGACAAGCCATTATCCATGATGTAGTCAGCCAATTAGGGGTTAGGTTAGATGTTGGTGTTCAAGACTACACACCTTTAGCTAGGATTAATCTGCATACAGGTCGGGTCTATATTATTATGATACCAATGGAGCCTGATGAAGAGTGTATTATAGAAGCAGTAAGTCGTACTCCTGTTTTAGAGGCTTCCCGTAGGAGCCCATTAGCCACTAAGGCAGGAAGGATGGCATCAGATTAGTTTTTAGTAGGACTATTTATATTAGGAAGTTCTTTTGCTAGATTTATATTTGTAACATAATGGGTATATTGCGACAGTTTTAGATCAGTTAACAGTTGACGGTGTACAGTTTGCAGTTAAAAGATTAAATCTTTATAAGAATTGATGTTATAAGATTTTAAGATAATTTGAATTTAACTGTCAGCCTTCAACTGCACACTGTAAACTAAAATAGAAAATATTGCAATATCTTTATATTATATCACTTTTTTACTAGCATAAGACATTATGATTATCTTTGTATTACATAGAAGGGATGGATTAGATGGATATTAATGATTATATTCTAGCCATTGTAACCTCTAAAGAGAATAAGAATAAAGTGGACAATGGTTCTGCTCCAATCTTTTATGCTGAAGATGAACAGGAGTTGGAGTATATCTCGATGATGATTTCGAGATTAACTAAGTCAATGGTCCATGATTTAGGGAATGGTGTCTATATTTTAATTAAACATTAATTGCTAGTTTTAAGCAAGAATAGATATTAACATATCATTAAAATTTTATATAGCTATTAAAGACTAGCAGTTGCTAGTCTTTTTTATTTATCTATCAGGGGTATATTTATCTTGAGTTTGAAATTAAATAGAATATATAGGGAGATAGTAAAAAATGTGATTTAATAAATTAACTTGACGAAATTACCTTAATATATAATAATAATAAAGGGAGTGGACAAATAGAGGTGATAAAAGATGGGAGAAAGATTATTTGCAGAATTTGAAGATGTAAGTAGATATATTAGAATTGAAGGAGTAGCAGCAGGAAGTATCGCTGAAGAGTTGGGAGTAGAGATCGGTGACAATTTAGTTAGAATTAATGGGAATACAATTAGAGATTTTATAGATTATAGATTTTTGATTACTGATACATACCTAGAGATTGAGATAATTAAGAATAACGGTGAATGCTGGATTCTAGAGGTTGAGAAGGATTATGATGAACCTTTAGGGATTGAGTTCTCTGAAATTGTCTTTGATGGGTTAAAGCAGTGCCATAATAATTGTATCTTCTGCTTTGTTAAGCAGACTGCACCTAATACTAGGAAGACTCTGAATCTAAAGGATGATGATTATCGCTTCTCCTTCTTAGGAGGAAGCTATACCACACTAACTAATCTATCTGATGAGGAGTTTCAGAGAATTAAGCAGATGCATTTAAGTCCACTACATGTATCAGTCCATAGTACAGACCCTGAAGTAAGGGTGAGGATGTTAAGGAATAAGAAGGCTGGAAGGATATTAGAACAGATTAGAGATTTGGTAGGGGCTGGGATAGAACTCAATACCCAAGTGGTACTCTGCCCTGGAATTAATGATGGAAAGATTTTAGAGAAGACTATTAGGGACTTAGAAGAGTTTTTACCTCAAGTTAAATCTTTAGCTATCGTTCCAGTTGGACTAACCAAGTATCGAGATGATTTAGATGAATTAAGAACTTTTACACCTAAAGAAGCTAAAGAAGTAATTAAGATGGTCAAAGAGTGGCAGAATAAGTTTAGAGAAGAGTATGATAGTAATTTTATCTATCTCTCTGATGAATTCTACTTATTAGCTGGAGAAGAGGTTCCTTCAACGGATTATTATGATGATTTTCTCCAACTAGAGAATGGGGTAGGAATGGTGAGGTTATTATTAGATGAATTTGAAGCAGTAGAAGAAAAGTTACCTCAGATATTGGTAGAGTATCGTAAGGTTACTATGGTTACCTCTGTTTCTGGAACTAAGGCGATTGAAGCAATTATAAATAGGTTAAACAGAATAGATAATTTAGATATCCAATTAATTACAGTAGAGAATCAATACTTTGGCCCTACTGTTACAGTAACAGGGTTATTGACTGGAGCAGATATCTTAAATAATTTAAGTAGGATTGATGGCTTAGGTGATGTGACTTTGATTCCAGAGATTGTTCTAAATGATGATGGATTATTCTTAGATGATTTGAGTTGGGAGGACTTTGTTAAAGAGGTTCCTAATCAAGTTGTTAAGGTTAAAAATCAAGGGATAGATTTAGTAGAAAAAGTATTAGGATATAATTTTGGAGGTGGAGATAATGATAAAACCAGTAGTTGCAATTGTAGGTAGACCAAATGTAGGAAAATCGACTCTCTTTAATAGACTTGTAGGAGAGAGAGTTTCAATTGTAGAGGATAGACCAAGTATTACAAGAGATAGAATTTATGGTGATTCTGAATGGTTAGGTAATCCTTTTATTATCATCGATACAGGAGGAATTGAGCTTGATGATCAAAGTACTATTAAAGCACAAATGAGATATCAAGCCCAAGTGGCGATAGAAGAAGCAGATGTCATTCTTTTTGTAGTAGATGTTAGAGCAGGGTTGACCAATATGGATAGGGATGTAGCAGACTTACTACGTCAATCTAAGAAGCCAATTATCTTAGTAGCAAATAAGGCTGAGAATAATCAAGAAGCAGAGATGAATAAGTATGACTTTTATGAATTAGGGTTTGATGAGCCTCAATTGATTTCAGCTGAACATGGGCGCAGAACAGGAGATTTATTGGACAAACTAATTGAATATTTTCCTGAGATAGAAGAGGATCCATATGATGACGATACAGTTAAGATTTCAGTAATTGGACGACCAAATGTGGGTAAGTCATCTTTAGTAAACAGAATTTTAGGAGAGGAAAGGGTTATTGTTAGTGATATCGCTGGTACTACTAGAGATGCTATCGATACTCCTTTTACCCATGATGATAATGATTATGTAATCATTGATACTGCTGGAATGAGAAGGAGAGGTAAAATAGATAAAGGTGTAGAAAAATATAGTGTAATTCGTTCTTTAAAGGCAGTAGACCGTTCTGATGTAGTATTGGTGGTATTAGATGCTAGTGAAGGATTAACAGATCAAGATAAAAAGATTGCTGGTTATGCCCATGATGAAGGAAAAGGTGTTGTAATAGTTGTTAATAAGTGGGACTTAGTTGAGAAGGATACCCATACTATGAATGCATATATTGAAGAGATTAGATACCAAGCAGGATTCTTAAATTATGCTCCAATCATTTTTACATCTGCTCTGACAGGAAAGAGAGTTATGGAGATTTTAGATATAGTCAATTATGTTGTGGAACAGTATAACCGTAGAATTTCAACTAATCTATTAAATAAGGTAATTGAAGATGCTGTAGCAATGAATCAGCCACCTTCTGATAAGCATGGTAAGAGATTAAAGATCTTTTATGCTACTCAGCCTAGAGTAAAGCCACCATTGTTTGTATTATTTGTTAATGATCCAGAGCTGATGCATTTCTCTTATAAACGTTATTTAGAGAATCAGATTCGAGGTGCCTTTGGCTTTGAAGGAACTCCTATTAAAATTTTAGCTAGAGGAAGATAATTTATTCGGAGGAGATATAATGATTAAAGAAGTTTTAGTAATGTTTTTTGCCTATCTATTAGGCTCTATTCCCTTTGCTTTATTGGTAGTTAAATTAGTAAAAGGGGTAGATATTCGTGAGTATGGAAGTGGTAATGTAGGTGCTACCAACGCCTTTAGAGTATTAGGTTTAGGCTTAGGAATCTTAGTGGCTTTATTAGACATAGGTAAGGGGTTTATAGCTGTAAGTGTAGCTCGTTACTTCTTTGCAGACCAACCACTACTGCTGTTAGTAGCTGGACTGCTCTCTATTGCAGGACACAATTGGCCAATCTTCTTAAAATTTAAAGGTGGTAAAGGGGTAGCAACCTCTGTAGGAGTCTTGATCAGTCTATCACCTAAAACGATTTTAGTGGCTTTTCTAGTTTGGCTTACAGTAGTGCTTATTACCCAATATGTATCTTTAGCTTCAATAATAGCAGCTATAGTAATACCGATTTTGATGTACGTATTTGATCAAGAGACTATCTTTATAATTTTAGCAGTATTGATTGCAGTTTTTGTAATCTATAGGCACCAATCTAATATTAAGAGATTATTGGCTGGAACTGAAAATAAGGTTAGCTTAAACAAAAGAGTAAATGAATAAGTTCTATTTCAAATTAGAGATAATGATAGTGATATTATCAAAGTCATCGTTAGGAGGAAGGATATGAGTGATAAGATTGCAGTAATTGGAGGAGGTAGTTGGGGAACTGCTTTAGCAGTTGTTTTAAACAACAATGGTTATGATGTTTGGCTCCAGGATGTTTCAGAGGATAGAGTAGCTGAAATCAATCAGGAACGGAAGCATTCATACCTACCAGGAATTGAGCTTCCTAAAGGTATTAAAGCCACTACCAACCTAGAGGAAGCAGTTACTAATTCTAAAGCAGTAGTTATTGTTGTACCTTCTCATGTAGTTAGAATTGTAGTTAAGAACTTAAAGGGTCTATTAAATGATGATGTAATCATAGTTACTGCTTCTAAAGGGATAGAAGAAGAGACTTATTTAAGAATGTCAGAGGTTATCAAAGATGAGATAGAAGAGAAGTTCCATGATAGGATTGTGGCTTTAAGTGGTCCAAGCCATGCTGAAGAAGTAGTTTTAAGCCATCCAACCACTGTTGTAGTAGCAAATGAGAACAAAGAATTGGCTCAGCAGGTTCAGGATATCTTCATGTCTGATTGGTTTAGAGTCTATACAAATCCTGATATAGTTGGTGTTGAGCTTGGTGGGGCAGTTAAGAATACTATTGCTATCGCTGCTGGTATCTCCGATGGACTTGATTTTGGAGATAATGCTATAGCAGCTTTAATTACTCGTGGTATTACAGAGATTAAGCGTTTAGGAGTTGCTATGGGAGCAGAGTCTATGACCTTTGCTGGGTTAACTGGTTTGGGAGATTTGATTGTAACTTGTGCCAGTAAACACAGTAGAAATCGTAGATTAGGCTTTAAGATAGGTTCAGGTAAGAGCTTAGATGAAGCCTTATCAGAGATGCAGATGGTTGTAGAGGGGGTTAGAACTGCTAAGGCTGTCTATACCTTAGCTCAAGAGCTGGGAGTGGATATGCCGATTGTAGAACAGGTATATCGAATTCTATTTGAAGACAAGGACCCTAAGGAAGTTGTTGGAGAATTGATGCTTAGAGGTGCCACTCATGAGATTGAAGCAGTAGCAACAGAGAAGCAATGGTAGAGAACAGTTAAAAGTGAAGAGTGAAGAGGTGCGAAGTTTTCGTGCCTCTTTTTTGATTTAGTTGGTTTATTATTATTTTGATTATTAAAAGTTATAGTTAGATTGATAGGATATAGAGATATTGCGACACTTTTATCTCAGTGTACAGTTTACAGTTAAAAGACTTTAAAGATTTTTATAACGAAGAAAATTAATGTTTGAACGAAGCAAAAAATGAGCTGGAATTTAGAGTTTAATCAAGTTTTAATTAAAGAATCTGATTAATAATATTTAGTATTCTAATTGCTGAGTGAGCTTTGCCACGGAAGGTTCCCTACAGGTTTTTACTAAAAACCTTCCGTAATAAATTTATGAATCTGTAGGTTTGGTTACTTTTTCGCCCTGAAGGCACTACGCCTGAAGAAGTATTCTTGGGGTGCATCAAGGATGCCCCGTAGGAAGTAGTCTTAGGCTGAAAACCTAACTCGCCGTTTAGGCGAAACCTGAATTATAATAAAGCAGAGGTTTTTGAGCAAAACTTAAAACTAAGATATTGCTAGAAAAATAAAAAAGTAAAAGTATTGTTTTATATCCATTAATCAAACTCAAAATAAAAATTAATTAACTGAGATAATTATATATTCTCCCTGACTGTAATATGTATATAAAAAAAGAACAATCAAAAAATCTCCTAATTTAGTAACATACCCAGTTTGAGATGAAATTTATAATTATAGTTAAAGTGACACTTAGTCTTTCTTATTTCTTCTCCTAAGGAATAATCTTAGATACAGGTCATATATATATAGTGATATTTGCTTTAGAGATAAAGGAGGTTTTGAGATAGATTAATCTAGTTTAAAGATTTAATATCTGATTCTATTACTATTAATATAACAATAAAATGTAGGATGATCTTTATAGGCTAATTAAATTAATTTTATCGACATATTTATTACAAAGGGAGGAAGAAGAATGGAAAGGTTTGATATTTATCAAGATATTGCTACTAGAACCAATGGCGATATTTATGTAGGGATAGTTGGTCCTGTTAGAACAGGAAAGTCTACCTTTATAAAGAGATTTATGGATTTGTTGGTCTTGCCTAATATGAGTGATGAGTATGATAAAGAGAGAACTAGAGACGAACTGCCTCAAAGTGGTGAAGGTAGAACGATTATGACTACAGAGCCAAAGTTTGTACCTAACCGTGCTACTGAAATTAGTTTAGATGAGAATGTTAATTTCAAAATCCGTTTGGTGGATTGTGTTGGATACCGTGTTGATGGTGCTTTAGGTTATGAAGAAGAGGATGGACCTAGAATGGTAACAACACCTTGGTTTGAAGAGGCAATCCCATTTCAAAAGGCTGCTGAAATTGGTACTCAAAAGGTAATTCAAGACCATTCAACTATTGGTTTGGTGATAACCACTGATGGTACAATCACTGACTTATCCAGAGAGAGCTACACAGAGGCTGAAGAGAGGGTTATTAGAGAGTTAAATGAACTAGGTAAGCCTTTTATTATAGCTCTTAACTCAGCCAATCCTGGAAGTGTTGAGACCCAAGAGTTAGCACAGAAGCTAGAAGAGAAGTATAATAAACGTGTTCTACCAATCAGTTGTCGTGATTTAAGAGGTGAAGATATAAGTAACTTATTACAAGAGGTCTTATATGAGTTCCCATTAAAAGAAATCAACCTTGATTTACCATTATGGATTGATGAGTTAGAGGATACTCATTGGTTAAGTGTAGATGTTAATGATTCTATTAATGACTCTATCCAAGATATATATACCTTGAGAGATATCAATAATTTAGTAGATAGATTGGGTAGTAGTGAGAATGCTGAGCGAGTCTATATCTCTGATATGGATTTGGGTAGTGGAACTGCTAATTTAAATTTCGATTTAAAAGATGATTTATTCTATCAAGTCTTAGAAGAGATGACCGATCTAGAAATTAAAGGGGAGCATAATCTATTTAATTTGATCAGAGATTTAAGTGTAGTTAAAAAGGAATATGATCAAATTTCTGATGCTCTAACAAAAGTTAAAGAGACTGGATATGGTATAGTTACTCCTAAGATAGAGGATTTGCTCTTTGATGAACCAGAGATGATTAAACGTGGAGGGCATTTTGGGGTTAAATTAAGGGCCAGTGCTCCATCTATTCATATGATTAGAGCAGACATTAATACAGAGGTATCACCAGTAGTAGGAACTGAAAAGCAATGTGAAGAGCTAATTGAACTTTTTGCTACTGAATTTGAAGAGAATCCAGATGCTATTTGGCAGAGCGATTTCTTAGGTCGTTCCCTCCATGATTTAGTTAAAGATGGAATAAATCAAAAATTATATAGAATGCCGATTAATGCTCAAGAAAAGTTACAAGATACTTTACAGAAGATAATAAATGAAGGAAGTGGAGGTTTAATTTGCATAATATTATAAAATTATCCGGTCAATTAGACCGGTTTTTTCTTTTATTACGTTTTTTTTTCTAAAAAAGAAGGAATAATAAAGGATATCAAGAAATTTATTTGTGGCATAATAAGCATAAGACCAATGCTTAGGGATTAATGCTGAAATATTCAATTCATATTTTTATAGGAGGTAGATTTGTTATGGCAAATATTACAAAAACAGATTTAGTGGATCAAGTAGCAGAAAAGGCAGGGATTACTAAAAAGGATTCTAAAGCAGCGTTAGATGGATTATTAGAAGTAATTGCTGAAAATTTAAAAGCTGAAGCTCAAAAACCTGAAGCAGAAAGAGGTAAAATTCAATTAATCGGTTTTGGGAGCTTTGAAGTACGTGAGAGAAGCGCTAGAACTGGACGTAATCCTCAAACAGGTGAAGAGATGCATATTCCAGCTCGTATGGTACCTGCATTTAAAGCAGGGAAAGCTCTTAAAGATACTGTAAATGAATAATTGATTAAAATAGTAACAGAAAGGGATATCCCTTTCTGTTTTTTATTTATCTGTTCAATTATAGCTTCTAATTCATTATTTACATAGGCACTTTTGACAATCTCTTCTAGAAATTCGTAATTGTCATGATAGATTCTGTTAATTACTTGTGATATTTCAGGGTCAAACTGGCTACCAGAGTTCTTATTAATCTCTTTAATAGTATCTAGGATACTGACTGGGTTTTTATAGTGTCTAGGGCTGGTCATGGCATCAAAGGCATCTACAATTCCAATAATTTTTGATTCTAAAGGTATCTCATCACCTTTTAACCTTTCTGGATACTCCTTACCATCATATCGCTCATGGTGATGTTTGACTATCTTAGCAATCTCTTTGAAATTACTAATCTTATTTAGGATATCATAGCCAATTACACTATGTGTTTTAATCTCTTCATACTCACTATTTGTTAATTTTCTTTTTTGTTCAAGACAGAACCTTTAATTCCCTTTTTACCAATATCATGAAGGTGACCTGCGATGTGTATTTTAAAGATTTCTTCAGGGTTTAATTCCATCTTACAAGCTATCTTCTCTGCTAGATGTGCTACCCTTTCAGAGTGTCCTGATGTATATAAATCCTTAGATTCCAAGCCTTTGATTAAACTCTCCAGAAATTCATGTAAATCAATCTTTGAAATCGAACTGCTTTCCATAAACTTTATTCTCCCTGAATACGAAATTGAAAATCATTATTATTAATTTTATCAATAGATTGGATAATGAGTAGGATTATAAAAAGATAAAAAATATTGACAGAAATAATATAATAATGATATATTAGTATTAGAAATGACAATCATTCTCAGACGCCGACAGGATATAAGATTATATTCATTATTAAATAAAATTATTTGTTATAAATGGAACTTAGAAAGGAGGAACTAGTATGGAAAAGGCAATTCTTATCTATGATGGAAGTGTAGCAGAGACTAAAGAGATGTCTGATAAGGTAGGAGAATATTTAAAGGTCAAGTATGAAGTAGTAAAGAAGGATATAGCTAAGCTAAATATTGAAGAGATAGAAGGGTTTGATTTGATTATATTTGGTTCAGCAAGCTCTAACTTTAAGATTTCTCAAGAGTCCTTTATAAATTTATATAATGCCTTAGCTGAGGGTAAGGTTGATTTATCTAAGAAAAAGGGTGCTACTTTCTGCCCTTTAAATAAAGAACGCCACTCTTTTTGTGAAACGGTAGATATCTTTGAAAGTGAGTTAAAAGAGATGGGGTTAAGTATAGGTGTTGAAGGTTTTAAGTCAAATGGTTTCAGTCAACAAGATGATAAGGCGATTAAAGCTTGGGTAGAAGAGTTATTACTTTTAGAAGGAGACAGAGTAGGTGAGAATCAAAATGCCATCTAATTATGATATCTGTAGCAAAGATTATTTGAAGTCATTACTGAGTAATATTGGTGCTACTATTATGGGGGTTAAGCCTGCTGAATTGAGAAATGTTATTCTATCTAACTCTAACTGTGGAGATTGTTGCTATTGGCAGGAATGTAAAGAGTCTCTTTTAGAGTATCAGCAACTAGGAGTTTTGGAAATAGGAAAGATGGAGAAGCAAAATAGGATAAAGGTCTTGTTTTATCATCGTTCTTCTTTAGATAGACATCTTAGAAATAAACATAATCTAAAATTTTTGAGAGAGATTGGTTATCCAAAGAACTATAATTTAGATAAATATCTGGAACATTTGAAGGAAAGATTGGAGAGTGAAGAGTTTCCTCATGAAATCGGAGTCTTTTTTGGCTATCCCTTAAAGGATGTATTAGGATTTATGGGTTATTTGAATCTAGATGTAAGTGATTGGGGAGAATGGAGATTTTATGGAAATGAAAGGGTCTCACAATTACAGCAGAAGAGGTTTGAGCAAGCTAGAGATTATGTTAAAGAGCGATTGGATAATGTTGAAGATACTAAAGAATTTTATGAAGTCATTTAAAGGGTATGTAGGTGTTTGTAAGAGCTAAAAGTCTTAAATGACTTCTAATTTTATCAGTTAGCTGGAGCCTATGATATTAGGCTCTTTTTCTTTTGATTTTTGAATTGAATTTACTGATATGGGAAATATAATCAAGGCTATTTGATTATATTGCATCAAAATTTCTTCTATAATTTACCATTATAGAAGAATGAGAGAATAGACTGATATTGCGACACTTTTTATATCAGTGTACAGTTAACAGTTGACGGTGGTTCACATGAAGAGTCGTATTTTCAGACTCGTAATGACAGTTAAGTTCAAACCCTTTAAATCAATACTTTTAGTTCTTTAACTGTAAACTGTTCACTGTCAACTGTCAACTCGAAGGAAGTGTCGCAATATCCCCATTAAGCACTAGTATCTTTAACTTATTACAAGATTAATATAATGGGCAAGATTGATACAGGTATTTAATGCAAATCATTTGCATAAAATAAAGGGAGCCATTGACAGATTTATTGATATCTGTTATTATTAACTTGCCAAATGCAAATAGTTTGCAAAAACAAACGGAGGTGTTAGAATGAAAAAAAGTTTATTATTAGTTTTGATGGTTGTTTCTTTAATAGTATCTGGTTGTAGTCAAGGACAGCAGCAGGTTGAAAATCAAATTGTTGAGCAGAAGTTAAAGGTGTATACTAGTTTTTACCCTTTATATTATATAGCTAATCAGATTGGGGGAGAGAAGATAGAGGCTAAATTAGTGATTCCTAATGGTGCTGAGGTACATAGTTATGAACCTTCTCCTCGTAAATTGGCTGATTTAGAGAGATCTGATATCTTCTTCTATAATGGACTAGGGTTAGAACCTTGGGCTGATAAGGTGGTAACTAATTTAAAAAACGAAGGTGTTAAAACCGTTAAAGTTAGTGACTATATAAGGTTGTTAAAATTTGAAGAACATGGTCATGAAGTAGAACATGGTCATGAAGTAGAACATAGTCATGATGAAGAACATAATTATAAGCATAATCATGGTGAGTATGACCCTCATATTTGGTTAAATCCAATTAATATGATTGATATTGCTAGAGTAATGAAAGAAGAGTTTATTGCATTAGATTCTGATAATAAAGAGCTTTATAATCAAAATTTTACTAATTTTACTGATAAGATTGAGAGTCTTGATCAAGATTATAATGATATTTTAGCTAATAAAAAGCAGAATTATATCCTAGTATCTCATGCCTCCTTTGGATATTTGGCAGCTAGATATGGACTAGAACAGTTAGCTGTCTCTGGAGTTTCTCCTCATCAGGAACCTAGTCCAAAAGATTTGGCTAAATTAACGAAAGAGGCTCAAGAACATGGTATAAAGTATATCTTTATGGAGACCTTAGTCAATCCTAAAACAGCACAAGTGTTGGCACAAGAGGCTGACTTGGAGGTGCTAACTCTCAATCCAATTGCAGGCTTGACTAAAGAAGAGCAAGATAAGGGTGAGGATTATATTTCTATTATGAAGCAGAACTTATCTAGTTTAAGAAAGGCTTTGGTGGATTAAGATGAAAGAGATAATTGAGGTGGAGAATCTATCCTTTAGTTATGAGGATGATTATGTATTGAAGGATATTAATTTAACTATCAATAAAGGCGATTTTATCGCCTTTATTGGTCCTAATGGATCTGGGAAGAGTACATTATTGAAGTTATTAATAGGTGATTTAAAAGCAAGTAGTGGTCAGGTTAAGCTATTGGGTAAAGCAATTAAGAACTTTAAAGAGTGGGACAAGGTTGGCTATATTTCACAGAAGGTGAGAGATTTTAATTCCAGCTTTCCAGCTACGGTCAAGGAGATTATTGGGGCAGCCTTATATCAGGAGATGGGATGGTTTAAAATACTGACTAAGAAGTTAGAGCAGAGAATAGATAAAGTTCTAAAATTAGTCGATATGTTTGATTATAAGTATCGAAAGATTGGAGAGCTATCTGGTGGGCAGCAGCAACGGGTATTTATTGCTAGAACCTTAATTAGCAATCCAGAAATAATCTTTTTAGATGAACCTTTAGTGGGAGTAGATGCTAAGTCTCAAGATGAATTCTATAAATTATTGGCTAAATTGAATGGGGAGCTAGGAATTACTATAGTGATGATCTCTCATGATATTTATGTGATTAGTGATCAGGCTAATAAGATCTTCTGCTTTGGAAACAATAGTATCTTCGTACATCAGGCTGAAGAGTTTGATTATATTAACTATTTAAATCAGATAAAGGGAGATAATAAATCATTGGTACCAAAGCATGAACATCAGGGGGTGAATAGTAGGTGTTGTTAGATATATTTACTTATTCTTTTATGCAGCGTGCTTTTATTGTAGGAAATGTTATAGCAGTTATCTGCCCTTTGATTGGTGTTTTTTTGGTATTAAAAAGATTATCTTTAATTGGTAATACTTTATCCCATGTAGCATTAACTGGTGTAGCAATTGGGATGATTTTTGGTATTTATCCTATCTATACTGCTTTAGCTGTTTCAGTTTTAGCTGCTGTAGGAATTGAAAAGTTACGTAAAGACTACAAGGATTATGCTGAATTATCATTATCAATTATTTTAGCCACGGGCTTGGGGTTAGCTACTATTCTAATTAGCTTATCTAATAATAATTCAGGAATTTTTAGCTATTTATTTGGTAGTATTTCAATGGTTACTAAGCAAGATGTATTGACTGTTATTTCTTTAGCAGTGGTTATTATAGGGGTTGTATTGTATTTCTATTATGGTTTTTTCTTCTTAGCCTTTAATGAGAGTGATGCTAAGTTAGCAGGGGTACCAGTAAAGGTGCTGAATATACTTTTTATGGTACTTGTTTCAATTACTGTCTCTTTATCGATGAGGATTATTGGGGGATTGTTAGTTTCATCATTGATTACTCTGCCTGTAGCAGGGAGTTTACAGTTAGCTAAAAGTTTTAAAGAGACTATTATATATAGTGTTATTTTTAGTATTTTATCAGTTAATACGGGGTTATTTATATCCTTCTATTATGATTTAGCCTCTGGAGGTACGATTATTGTAGCTAGTGTTCTTTACCTAATTGGGGCTATTATATATAAGAAGTTTAATAGCTTTCTATCTAGAAGGTCTGAAGTAGGATTTTAAGTAAATGTTTAGTAATCATTAAATTTCTAAAATGGGGGAGGAGTATGGGAAAATTAGAACTTTGGGAGCAAAAATTAAAGGATAAAGGAATTAGATGGACTAGACAGAGAGAGATTATTATAGGTGTATTACTTGATAGTAGCAGACCTTTATCTGCTCAAGATATATTTGCTAAATTGAAAGAAGAGTATCCTAAGCTAAGATTGTCCACGGTATATAGGAACTTAAATTCCTTCAAAGATGATAATATTGTTAGGTCATTAAATTTAAAAGGGAATGAACAGAAGTTTGAATTGATTGATGGGCATCATCATCATCATTTAATCTGTATAGAATGTGATGATATACTCCCTTTAGATTGTCCTTTAAAGGAGTTTGAGAGAAAATTGAAGGATGACACAGGGTATACTATCATAGACCATAGAATGAAGATATATGGATTATGCCCAAGTTGTAAAAAATATTAAGTGAGACTGTAGCCTAAGTTAGAGGTTGCAGTCTTTTGTCCTTAATATAGCTACATTACATCATTCATTAAAAAGAAAAAATTATGGGTAATCTCTGTTTATTTAGTCAAGAATAGAATAGAGGTGAATAAAATTAAATGTTCAACTCTTATAATAAATTCGATAATCAAAGATTAGAGAAGTATACTGAAATATTTATGTTAATTTTAGCTGTCTTGGCAATAGGGATGTTAACTGCAGAAAGTTTTTTTAATCTTTCTGCTAAGACAGAAGATTTATTTTCAAATATAGATTTCTTTATCTGTATCGTCTTTGCTTTAGAGTTCTGCTCACGATTAGCCCATGTTAAAAGTGGTGAAAGACTAGATTATATCTTAAATAATCTATTAGATATAATTGCCTTTATTCCCTTTGATAAGGCTTTTAGGCTATTTAGAATAGCTAGAGTATCCAGGTTGTTGAGTTTAACGCAGTTGTTTTACATAACTAAGGTTTTTAGAGTTGCTAGGATATTTATCTTTGTTCGTAGGTCGATTAAAGGGTTTCATAGGTTTATACAGACCAATGGGCTCAATTATATGTTGATCTTTACAGTTGTAGTAATCTTTCTAGGAGCAGTAGGTGTCCATAAATTTGAGAATAGAAGCTTTGAAGATGCTTTATGGTGGAGTTTAGTTACTGCCACAACGGTAGGTTATGGAGATATTGCCCCCAAGACTATTGAGGGAAGAATGATTGCAGCCTTGATTATGATTGTGGGAATTTCATTAATAGGAATGATTACAAGTACTTTATCAACCTTCTTTTCAAATGAGGAACGGAGAAAAGGGGATAATAGTAATCTTAAATTTGTAATAGAACAACTAAATAATATTGAGGATTTATCAGCAAAGGAAGTAAAGGAGCTTAAAAGAATTATCGATGCTTATCTAGATATGAAGTTATCTTCTTCAACTGAAGAGGAGGAATGATAATTTAGTAACGAGTAACAAGTGATGAATAACGAGCAAAAATCTCTTTCCATCACTTGTTACTTGTTATTGTCTTTATTTATTGAACTGGTTGCAGGGTTTGAGTACTTTTTTCCATTTTACGTGGATTATCAAAGCTTGGAGCAGTTGGATTAGGATTAGCAAAATATCTACCTGGTGTAGATAGATCGAAGTATAGCTTAGAATCCTCAGTAACTCCAAAGTCATAATTAGAATATTCTGGTTTCTGTTGTAGCTTATTTAAGGCTTCTCTAAATAGGGCATTATGGGCTTCTTCCCGATTTAATAAGAAATCAATAGTCTCTCTAACCCCGTGGTCATCTATCTGGCGATGTAAGTACTCATAGACTACTTTAGCTCTCTGTTCAGCAGCAATATCCGAGAGAATGTCAGCAATAATATCACCAGTAACATTTACATAATTAGCAGTGAAGGGTTCTCCAGAAGCATTTGCTAACATGGGAGATAGACCACCTAAGACTTGGGATTCTATCTGCCCAACAGTGTCAGGAGTATTGGCTACATCATGACCATTTAACAGGTTAATAGTTTGAGCCACCATCTCTGCATGACTGAACTCTTCAGTAGCTATATCTAAAAATAAATCTTTAATTTCAGGATCTTGAATCCTAAAGCTTTGAGCAAAATATTGCAGTCCAGCCTTTAGCTCCCCATTAGGTCCTCCTAATTGTTCTTGTAACATAGCAGCATAAGTAGGGTTAGGTTGATCTACTTTTACATCGTGCAATAGTTGTTTATCGTGTTTAAACATAGGTTCAACTCCTCATAAATATTTTAATTTTAGTATTTGAGTCGACTATAAGATTGATATTAGAAAAATAAGGATTTAAGAAACCACTCGCTTATAAGCAAGTGGTTTCTTAAGATTACTGCATAGTAGGTTGTGCTTGTGCTTGTGGTTGTAATTGCATATTCATATTATTATTCATATTAGCTGGTGTATAAGAATGAACCATTGTATCAGTTGTAGTATCCTTTAAAGTAGGAACTTGATAAAACCCTCTTTCATTCATAAATTGCCATACTTCATAGGCTTGATCCATACAGTTCATGCTTCCTTGTTGTACCATCTTTCTTAATTGAGGGTCAGCACATTCTAATGCTCCTATAGTTCTCATTATTGCAGAGGATTTATGACAACTTAACATACCACTTGCTATATCTCTATCATTAAGTTGATTGATAGAAGTATTTGGACTTTCTGGTTGAGGATTTCTTAAACCATATTTTGGATTAGAATTCATTTGATTATTGTATGGTAACCTCTGATTCATTCCACGTTGATTCATGGCTTGAACCATATTATTATACTCCTTAATCATAAATTGAATTTGATTGTCTAAGATTGAACCTAATTGGGAGTCTTTTACGTGAGGACGATATAGTTCAAATTGGTTGATTCCATTTATTGTGTCAGTTAAAACCTCATGCATTTCCATAATCTCATGTGCACCATATTCTTTGTTCATATAATTCATCTCCTTTTAATTAAAATTATCACTGCTTAATACGTAAATTATACTGACCCATAAACTATTAAAATATTCATGGAGACACTTTTTTGTTGTTAAGCAAATATTGATGGAAGAAATATTCACCAACTACTATTAAGATAGCAAAAAGGCTTAGAGTAAATAAGGTAGTACCAAAATTTCTAGAGATTATATCAAGAAGATAAGCAGTTAAGGCACCCATTACTCCATCACCTATAGAAGCAGTGATATTTCCAAAGTTAGGAAGGACTAACAAATCACCTAATAAATAATTTAGAGCTGTTACTAATATTGCTACTATTAAGCTCCATCCCAAGGTATTATCAGCTATAAAAGTGAATGAGATAGCAGCAAAGACAAAGGTCATAAGAAACTTAAGAATTAGTGCTTTGGTTGTAGAGTTCATCTGTTCACCTCCATTCTTAAATAGTTTCTCTGTTAATGATTTATATTATAATGTAATTTATTGGAATAAATGTACAGATGGAATTACTCACTTAACATTATTATGGAATGGAAATATTATTTTATATTTAAATTTAGATAATCATAATTAACAAAAAGTCCTAGCATTATTTTAAACTTTAGTTGCAAACTAGTATTAGGAGGTGCTCTTATGGTAGATATAAACAAGGCAGATAGAAGAGAGTCTATACCTGAGAAAGCAGAGATAAGAGAAGAGACTAATGGTGAAATTAAGGTTAATGAATCTAGAGGAGCCAGAGCCAATAATGGTAGTTTAATGGGTGAAGTATATGATAAGGCTACCCATAAGAAGGACTTTATCAGCCTTCAGGAGAATGGTGAGGGCTTTAACTTTCCTGAAGTTGAGGTTGAAGGTGAGTGGAGTAATTTCAAGGAGGATGTGGCTCAACAAGTAGGTCGTTTTAGCGACCAGGTTCTGATGGGTTCTCCAGCTGCTGAAACTGAGGATTTTGATATAGGAAGGGATGGGATTAAGGATATAGCTAAGGCTGCTGATGCAAGACTAAAAGAGAAGATGAAGGACAAGTAGATAGGAAAAATTCGGTCGGGAATTTTTCTATCACGAAGAGTCTGTAAGACTCGTAGGGAAGTATTTTAGAGAAAGCATAATTTATATGGCTAATATATGATTAAAATCAAGATGTAGTTTAAAATGAGAAAATTCGGTCGGGAATTTTTCTATCACGAAGAGTCTGTAAGACTCGTAGGGAAGTATTTTAGAGAAAGCATAATTTATATGGCTAATATATGATTAAAATCAAGATATTTGTTTAAAATATGAAAAATTTAATTGTGAATTTCTCCTATGTTTGAAGGTTAAGTAGTGGGTGTGAAGATATAAGATTTTTACACTCATTACTAATCTTCTAAATACCTACTTTAAACTATCTCTGGGATTTTGATCTCCTTCTTTTGGGGATAGATATGTATTTGACCTGTGGAGTCTATTTGTGCTAATAATACATCTTCAATTTTATCTATGCCAAAGGCCTGTAATTGCTGCTTAAGCCAACTCTCATCTTTATTAAGATAGGACCAGTTCTTCTTATTTAACTGACCATCAATAATTAAAGGGAAGCTTAATTGTGTTGGACTTGTTGCTATTGCTAAATCTGTAGGCTGTATTGGTCTAGCAGTTGATTTTGGTATAACAGATAATTTACCATTTGGTTCAACGATCGCAAATTCCACATCTGAGATATTCTGATAACCCTTGATCCTAAGTTCAGACATAAGTAGAGGGATATTCATTCTAATCTTCTTTAGATTCTTTTTTATAATCTTACCATCAGCGATAAGTAAGATAGGATTAGTATCGAGGTTGTACAAGAATTTATTTAGCGATAAGAGACCAATTATGGCTGTAGTAATAACTACTGTTATAATACCTAAGGTGGCTTTAGAAGTCACTTTATAGACCAATGGCTCTGCTGCGATATTAGCTAAGACTAAAATTGCAGCTAAATCATAGGAAGTAGTTTCAGCAAGAGATTTCTTACCAATGATTCTTATTCCAGTCCAAGTTACTATTAGCATCATAATACAACGAATAATATAAACTAATATTTCCATCTTAATCCTCCTCGTATAATATATTTAAATCATTTGTTTTAAAATTTTTAAGATAGTTATTGATTTTTAAGATAATTCTTTCTAGACTTATAATATAAGTTGGAAAAATAACTGTTCCTCCGTGCAGCTTGACTGTTTTATTTAAGGCTCTGGGACTACTCTTTTAAAGTTCTCCCACATATCTTTGGCTACTAAAGTATTAGATAGTGCTGTTGCTGTATCCTTTGCTATAACTCCACCTATAATTTGATTTAGTGTGATTTCAAAATTTGAGAACTCAGCTTCGGCAAAGTTTAACATAATCCAAGGCTTCTGCTTATCCCAACTAAATTTAATATTTATACTTAACTCCTTAGCCTTATCCCAATCTTCACTTATTATGTATCCTTCTACAAGTTGGAATTTATCCCTTAGAGAATCATCTTCAAAAACTTGATTACTTAATATAAAGTATCCAAGTAATGAAATTATAATGAATGATAGTAAGATTACATCTATTAATTTATTTCTCATAGATACCTCCTAAAAATAGCTATTATTTTAAGATGCTTCGATTTAGTTTATATAATATAGGTTATGAAGACTATATCTAGCAAATATAAATCTAGTGATATTAATATCACTAGATTTATATAATCTGTATATCTTAGCTACAATTTATTGACCTCTAAATTGAGGTTCTTCATTCTTAATAAACTCTAATCTAGAGTTTAGAGTATCTGTAATTCCTTGCTGAGATTTGGCTAAAGATTTGAACATTTGCTTAGCCTCTGGGTTTTGAGTCTCTAAAGCAAAGGTTTTTAAGTTTGCTAAGACAGATTCTGCACTTGTAATTGTCTCTTCCATTTTAGTTTTTACTGTCAATTAAATCACCTCTTAATTATAGATTTTAGTGGATTGGTTAAGTTTTTGATTTAGGTAGTATCTTAATATCTATCTTATCTAATATATTAGATTCATTAATAGTGAAATATTATTCTCCTATGGTATCCCAGCGTTGGCGCGCTTCACCTACTTCTAGTAGGGCAGAGCTTTTATTCTTAGATTTGATTGAGCTTTCTAATCTAGCTAGATTATTAGTTAAATTATTTATATCATCTTTTTCTACAAAGAACTGTATCAGTGAGACTGTTCTTCTAAAATTACTCTTTATTTCTTTAATATCTATTTGAGATTCTTTCCAATTAGCAACATCTATATTCTTCTCTAGGTTATTTAAATCTCTATTTATATCATCTGGCTTTAAGTATGGGGTTGAATTCATTAGCAGAATAAAGATAGCTAAGGTGAGTATAGGAATTAAGTAGCTAATAAATTTACTCATTAGGCTCACTCCTTAATTTGATCCAGGATAATCACTTAAGTCTATTGGTACTTCAAGGTTATTATCAGATTTAGTATCTATATATAGCTTACCAGAGGTATCTAAAGTTACTAAAACTACTTCAGAAATATTATTGATTCCGTGCTTTCTCAATTGAGAGGTTAACCAATTGTGATCAAGATTGACTTGCTTAAGATTCTGTTCAATAACTATACCATCATAAATCAGCTCTACGCTTAAACCTTTGTAATTAGTTGGAAGATTCATATCCTTAGGTGTTAAGTTTTGATATTGAGACTTCTTCAGAATCGATAATTTTCCATTTTTCTCGAGGATAGCAAATTCAACTGTAGAAGGGTTGAAAATCTTTTTATTACGTAATTGGGCTAGAAGATCATCCACCTTATATTTCATTCTAGATAAGTTGTTTTCCATTATCTTACCATTCATAATCACTATAGTTGGCTCTCCTTCAAGATATTTAGAGATTTTTCTTGATTTTAATGTACTCCATTCTAAGATAAAGCCAGTAACTGCCCAAGTAGTTAAACCAACCCATTGTGTCCAAGTACGACTGTCTAAATCAGTAGTGAGGGTAGCTGCAATAGAACCAATTACAATACCTATGATATAATCAAAGTAAGTAAGTTGGCTAATCTGGTGTTTGCCAAGGATACGAGTATAAATTAAGAGAGTAAATAAACCGATTAGCCCTCTAATAATCACTACAAGTGTTTCATTCAATTATATTCTCCTTTCTATAGATAATTTAAAGGAATAATTTTAATGAAGATAGTCAATATTTTTAGATTTAGAGGTTGTCATTAATTTTTATTATTTACATGATTTATCTTTTTTATTTCCAATTAGATAAATTAAGATAACTATTGTTAGAAAGGGGATTTCTAATAATAATACATTAATTGGAACCATATAGCCTATATGTTTAAAAACGGCTGGAATTCCACTTTGAAATAGCCCCACAGAAGTAGTAGCAATAAAGAAGGGAATAACTAATGTTCTATAATCTTTTAACTCAAATAAAGATGAGATTAATTCTAAAGATGCTAAATAAAAAATTCCAACTTCAAGAATAACTCCTGTCATCCAAGCTACAAAGATGATTGTCTCTAAACCTGTTAAAGATAGAGCACTTAAGGTATAAAAAGGAAATTTTAAGGCAGAAGTTAAATCGACACCTAATGTAGTTAAAGCACTGATAAATAGTATGACTATCATAATTTGTACCACTAAATTACCTAATAAACTTGCTCTAATAGTTCTTTTATTATCTGTAAAATATGGTTTGAATATCAGTGAGAGATTAGGAATTATTAGAAACCAATGAGCGGGTGTAAGGCTAGCTGCAATAACCATTCTTTATTCATAGATAGTAAATTTAACATTAAAATGGTGATAATTGCCATTTTCCATTAAATCACCTGTAAATATGTTAAGTTTATAATACACCTTTAGTTTTGTCTTTCCTTACTATCTTTATCCGAAGTATATAATTTTTGTTTTAAGTGGAGGTTAGGAAAGTTATTAGTTCGTTAATTTCCTCTAATATAATTTTTAATATTATTACAAAGACTAGTACAAACTTTTTAAATCTTTACTATCATAATTTCATTTTATAGTTAAATATTTAACTTAGTTATTTTCTTGACAATTGTAGGGGGTGTAGATAGATACTTGAAATCATCCCATCGGGAGAACGCTATAGAGGCGATAAGGGTTGGTTAGATGTAGATTCAGCTTCTCTTTTGCCGAATATTTTAACCCAGATAATCAGCAATTTGGTATTTAATGATGATATTGTTTAACCTGGTGAAGGCTTTGGGGTACATCCTCATCGCCAAAGTAAAGCAGAGTTTATGTTAATAGATTTAATATAGTAATGAGATAATAAATAAGAGAGTGAAATGAAAATATGGTTAAAATTCTAAAGAGATTATTTAAATCAAGAAAGGAAGATGATAAAATGTCAAAAGTATTGTATATTAAGGCAAACCCAAAAACTGAGGACGATTCTTATACCTTTAAGATGTCGGAAGCTTTTTTAGAAGAGTATAAGAAGGCTAATCCTAAAGATGAAATTACTACCTTAGATTTATATCAAGAAGATATCAAGCCTTTAACTGCAGAGATGATAGAAGAGTTATTCACCAAGGAAGATAGTGATGTTAGAAGATATGTCAAGGAGTTTGCTAGTGCCGATAAGTATATCATTGCTGCTCCAATGTGGAATTTGAGCATTCCAGCTATTTTGAAGGTATATATTGATTATTTAGTAGTAGCTGGGATTACCTTCAAATATACAGAAGAGGGTCCAGCTGGATTACTTAAAGACAAGAAGGTAACATATTTGGTAGCAAGAGGTGGTAAGTACAGCGAAGGTCCCGCCCAAGATTTTGAGATGGGAGAACGCTATCTAAGAACAATCTTAGGCTTTATGGGAATCACAGACTTTAGCACAGTTGCTACAGAACTTACTAATGTTTTACAAGGAAAAGAGTTAGAGAAGTCAGTAGCAGCTTCAATTGAAGAGGCTAAAAAGGTTGCGAAGGAGTTTTAAAGCTTGAATAAATTTATAAAAAATCATGCTTAAATAAGCATAATTTTTTGAGCTTTTGGAAAAGTAAATGGTATACCAATTGAATTTCAAATTATCATGTTAAGCACAAAATTTAGTGAATTATAAATACCTCAATAAACAGTACTAGTGTTTTTTCTGCTTGTAGTGATTTTTTGATTACTTTTTTATCTATAGAAAAAAGGTAACTCGCCGACAGGCGAAACCTGTACTAATATTCTTAAAAATTAAGAATAATAAATCCTCCCCATTCAGGAAACTATAATATTGATATCTTTAATAAAAGGAGTGTTTATATGTCTAAGCAGAAACTAAGTAAAGTAATAATAGAACAGCTAAACAAATGGGGGGTTGAACATATCTATGGCTATGCAGGGGATACCATTTTAAAGTTCTTCTCAGAGCTAAAAGATTCTCCGATTAAACTTTATACCACCAAGCATGAGAGTGCAGCAGGATTGATGGCCTCAGCTGAGTCCAAGTTAAAAGGGCAGCTATCAGTTTGTCTAGCCGATGGCGGACCAGGTAGTGTAAATATTCTCAATGGTGTTGCCGATGCTTATAGTGATAGAACACCTATGCTCTTAATCACAGGGCAGGTAGAGAGCTGGAATATGGGTACAAATTATGAACAATTTATCAAGCAGATGAATATCACCGACTCTCTGACTGTCTACTCTGCTATGGTCACTAATCCTGAATCGATAGTAGATTTAATGGTCAAGGCAATGACTAAAGCGCTAGTTGAAGGTGGGGTCAGCCATTTAATAGTTCCTATGGATATGTGGGATAAAGAGACCAACGCTCAAGCCCGTGATTATCTACCCCATTTGGATGAGGTGAGATTGCCTGATGATGAGTTGATTAACCAATCAGTAGAGCTGATAAATCAAGCTCAACGACCAGTAATATTATATGGTCGAGGTGTTAAAGGTTGTAGAGAAGAGTTATTAGAGTTTGCTAATAAGATTAATGGAGGGTTGATCAGCACCCTAGCAGCTAAAGGAATGGTTGAATATGATCAACCATTATTTTTAGGTGGTTTAGGTCATGCAGGAAATGAGAAAGCTGATAACCTATTAAAAGAGTCAGATTTAATTATTATCTTAGGAGCTACTTGGTGGCCGATGGATAGTGTACCACGAAACCCTAGAGTGATACAATTTGATGCTATAAAAGAAAATATTGGGATGAACCATCCAGTAGAAGTAGGAGTCTTAGGTGAGATAAGAAGCTCATTGGAATTATTATTAGAGAAGGTCTCTGCTAAGAATAATCAAGAGTGGAGAGAGAAGATAGAAGGTACTAGACAGCAATTAATAGATAAATTATCAACAGAATATGAGAATAATGAAGAAGGGATATGCCCTAAAGAGATTATCAAGGCGATTTCTAATAATATTGGTGAGAATGAGATTATTACCCTTGATTCTGGAGATAATGTAGTCTGGTTTGGCAAATACTTCAATAAGAGATGTGAAGAAGTTCTAATTTCAGGAAAGTGGAGGACGATGGGCTTTGCTCTACCAGCAGCATTAGCAGCTAAGATAAACTATCCTGAAAAGCCTGTTACTTGTATTATCGGTGATGGGGGAATAGGAATGGTCTTAGCTGAGCTTTTGACAGCTAGAAGATATAATCTTCCAATTAGGATAATTGTGATGAATAATGGATTATTAGCTATGGAAAGAAACAAGATGCTTTCAGCTAACTTGGAGCGGGAAGAGGTTAACTTGAGTAACCCTGATTTTATAAAATTGGCAGAGGTCTGTGGTATTAGAGGGATGAGGGCAGAGAGTGTTAAAGAGCTGGATTATATCTTAAATCAGAATCAAGATATAACAGAGACTATATTAATAGATGTAGCAACAGCAGACCCAATACCTACAGGAACTAAGCTAGAGTCAAGAAAGGTAATTGAATTAGTATAATTATAATGGATATCAAAGACCCCTGATAAGTTTCAACTTGTCAGGGGTCTTTCTATTGATATATACAATTTAGTAAAAGAGTTTATTCTATTAATTAAGTTTCAACATATAATTTGTAAATTCGTGGATGTATTTATATATTTTACAAAATCATACGAATAACAAATGAATCGTTTTCTTATTATTTACTCGTCACTACTCACGTAATAGAAGTTTTATATCTGATAAGGTATTTTTGTAACGATTTTGATGGGAAGTACATAATATAAATTGAAATTAGCAAGAAGGGAGGGGAAGAAGATGCCTCATGATGATAATTATGTATTTGTAGTTTTCTTAATCTTAATCTTATTATTGTTAGGTACTTATTAATAGGTATTTTTAATTCAATTCATTCTTTGTAATAAAACTAATATAAGGAGGTTTTATCCTAATGGGTGACTATGGATATGATGATAATGGAGCATTTGTAATATTTCTAATCTTAATCTTACTATTATTAGGTGGGGACTTCGGATATTAAGAAAACAGAGGCTTTGTCCCCTGTTTTCTATTACTAACGAAATTCCTTCTCAAAGCATAGTATAAAGTGTGATTAGAAAGAAGGAGGTAGAGAAGATGACTGATGATAACAATTATGCATTTGTAGTCTTCTTAATCTTAATTTTGTTATTGTTAGGTACTTATGAATAATCATTTTTAAATTATTTCCATCTCTATAATCAAATTGAGGAGGTTTTATCCTAATGGGTGACTATGGATATGATGAGAATGGTGCATTTGTAATCTTCTTAGTATTAATCTTATTATTATTAGGTGGAGACTTTGGATATTAAGATATAATAAAAAACAGGGGGATTCCCCTGTTTTTTTATTTTTTGTATATTTTAGGAAATTGTTATGTTGATTATCTTTAAATCTAGAGACTATAGGTTAATGGGTATGTTGCGACACTTTTACTTTTTAAAAAGTAGACAAAATTCTTAGGTTTCGTCTAAGGGCGAGTTTCTTTTGGCATTGCCCCAAAAGGAACCAAACCTACGAGTTTTACCTTTGGGGTTATAAAGCAACCCCTTCGTGGCAAGGGCAGCCCAGAACCAAAACTCTTCGTGGCAAAAGAAGCCCGGTCTAGAAAGAAATATACCTACGGGTTCATTCTTAGAACCCTTCGTGGCAAAGCCCACTCACTCAGCAATCAAAATAATAGCTATTCTCATTAATTAGGTTCTTTAATTAAATTTTTATTAAACTCTAAAGATCTAGCTCAATTCTTGCTTCGTTCAAACAGGAATTTTTTCGACTTTAAAAACCTTAACTGTCAACAGACAACTGTACACTAAAGTAAAAGTATCGTAATATCTATATAATGTATAGGTTTTTATAGCCAACTTAGAGGATAAATACATATTCTGTTGAATATATATTATAATGAAATAATTTATATAATTTTTTAATTGCTCTAGTTCTAATATCGGTGTGAAAAGTTAACTTCATTATAAAAGTGATATACTTAAAACACATCTTATTTTAAAGGTGTGTTTTTTATAATAACAATATTAAAGGCTAATCAATTATAGATATAAAGGAGGAAGATTAGATGAGAAAGACTTTTAAGATTATGTTACTATCATTACTATTAATTCTCTTTGGAGTAAATTCAATATATGCTCATCAAGTAAATCAAAAAGAGCTCTTTATTCCAAAGTTAGATTATTCCCATTTTAAATTGGACAATGGATTAGAGATTTATGTATTTGAAGACCATAAGATTCCTTTAGTCAAGTTTTCTATCTGGTATAAGGTAGGTTCAATTGATGAGCCAGAAGGGATTTCAGGGATTTCCCATCTATTAGAGCATACTATGTTCTTGGGGACAGAGGGGCTTGCCAAAGAACAGGTTCATCAGTTGATTAAATCTGTAGGTGGCAGCAATAATGCTGGAACTTATTATGATTACACCACTTATTATGAAGAGGTTCCATCGGCAAAATTAGAATTGGCAATGGCGATTGAAGCCGATAGGATGAGAAATCTGAAGGTTGATCCTGAAGAGTTTAATCGAGAAAGAGAAGTTGTCAAACAAGAGAGAAGAATGAGGGTAGAGAACAATATATTCACTTCTTCTTTAGAAAAGATACAGGCTGAAGCTTTTCAAGAGTCTTCTTTACATCATCAAATCATTGGTTGGATGGAAGATCTTGATAATATAACAGTGGAGGATATCCGAGATTACTATACTAGATATTATGCTCCAAATAATGCAGTAATGGTTGTATCAGGTGATGTTGATCCTCAAGAGGTATATACTTTAGCCAAAAAATATTATGGTAGCTATCAACCTCAAGAGATTAAGAGGCTAGAGGTTATTGAGCCTAAACAGAAAGCAGAAAGAGTTATCAGAGTAAAGAAGGTAACTCAAGTACCGATTATAGCTATGTTATATAAGATACCTGAAGGTAATCACCCTGATATAGTAGCAATTAATGCTTTACTTGATATCTTAGTCAATAACTCTACCTCTAGAGTGAAGACAGAGTTACAGAAGAAGAAGAGGATGATTTTAGACGCTGGAGGATTTACGGTGGGATTGCGTAAGCCAGGCTATGCTTTATTATATACTGTACCGATGTCAGAGGGTATGGTCTATGATGTACGATATAACTTTGATCAAGAGTTAGAGAAGTTAATAGAGCAAGGTGTTAAACAGAGTGAGCTAGAGATAGTCAAGAAGAGAGTATTAAAAGATCTGATCTTCAGTCAAAAAGATATCTCTGCTGCAGCTGATACTGTGGCAACAAGTGTTGTCCGTTATGATGATCCAACCCTATATCAGAAGAATATTCAGCGCTTAAAGAACTTAACTACCAAGGATGTTATCAGAGTAGCCCAAAAATATTTTGTAAGGGATAATAGAACTATCGGGTATATCTTACCTAAGAATTAAAGGATAGATTTAATTAGAAGGAGGTTAGTTTAGTGAAAAAGTTGATTATAGGTATAATGCTGTTACTAGTTGTCTTCCAAGTAGCTTATAGTGAAGCTGTTTTTGCAGAAGTGGAATACAATAAAGAGCTTTTTGAGAAGTTAGCAGTCAATAAGAATAAGGTTCCTCACATAGATATTCCTGAGTATAAACGGGTAAAGTATGAGAATGGTCTCATTGTTTATCTAGTAGAAGACCACCAGCTGCCTATTGTTGAGATTAAGGGTTATATCAATGGAGGAAGAAGGCAAGAAGTTAAAGAATTAGCAGGAATTAGCTCCTTTATGGTTGAGATGATGAATACTGGGACTAAGCATTTCAATGAAAAGGAATTGGCTAATTATAAGGATATCAATGGAATCGATTTTGGGTTTGGAGTAGAGAATGATTATCTCAGCTTTGGAGGTAGTGCTTTAAGTACAGATACTAAGGAGCTAATCTCTTTAATGGCAGAAATTTTCAAAAATCCAAAGTTTAATGCCAATCATTTCACTAGGGTAAAGCAGGAAGTGTATAGGAGTTTAGCTCAAGCCAAGACCCAAGAGGGTTCTTTACTGGATATGTATTTTTATAAGAACATTTATAATAACCATCCATACTCTTTTGATGATAATATTGACTTGAATATAGCTGCTCTTTCAAATATCACTCCTGAGAGTCTGCAGAGTTTTTATGACAAGAATATATCTCCTAGTAATACCATCTTTGCTGTTGTAGGTGATATAGATACTAAGAAGATGGAGAAGATGCTTCAAGAGTACTTTAATGACTGGGGTATGGTAGAGGAGGAAGAAAGACAAGACTCTACTAAAGATAAGCAGGTAAAAGAAGAAAAGGAGAGTAAGTATCAGGATATTGAAGTTGAGATTAAAAATCCATTAGTTAAGATGGAGAGGGAGAATTATGGTAAAGTCATTTTAGTCAATAAGCCTGATGCTACTCAAGCCAAAATTAAGATGGGATATAACTTCTTTGATAATAGCTTTGAGAATAGAATTGCTCTTACCATGGCTAATCGTGTCTATGGTGGAGGGGATTTTGAGAGTAGATTAATGGATAATCTCCGTACTGAGAAGGGTTTCGTTTATGGAATTTATGCAAATGACACTTATAATCAATTAGGGGGAGTCTATTATATCAGTACAGAGGTAAAGCCTGAAAATACCTATCAGGCGATAGAGGCGATTAAAGAGGAGATGACTTTGATTAAAAGTGGGGAGAAGAAGATAAAGGAAGGTGAATTATTTAAGATTATCAATCTCTATAATGCCTTTTACCCTAAATCATATAAATCTAAGTTAAATGTTATAAATAGAGTTATCTATAATGTTGAACTACAAGATAGAGATGCTGATTATATCAACAAGGTGATAGAGGAGTATAATCACCTAAGTGCCAGTAAGGCTCAAGAGGTCTTCGCTAAGTATACCTATCCTAAAAGGTTCTTGACAGTGATTGTAGGAAAGAAAGAGGATATTTTAGCTCAGTTTGAAGAACAGGGTATTAATGTAGAGGTTGTAGAGATAAAATAGGAAGAGGGATTTCACTCTTCCTATTTTATAGGTGTTAAATTATTTAGCCATCTTTAAGCTATCTTCTATAGATTTTCTGACTTTATTTATAAAGTACTCATGTACCCTTAAATCTTCAGCTAGTTCCGGGTGGAAGGAGGTAGCAAGTAGATTATCTTGCTCTACAGCTACAATCTTATTATCCAATTCTAGCAATACTTCAACATCATTAGTAACTTGATTGATATAAGGTGCTCTAATGAAGACTAGAGGAATCTCTGCATCTGAAATCTTAGGAATTAGCTTCATAGTCTTAAAGCTAGCCAATTGATTACCATAACCATTCCGTTTAACACTAATATCCATTAGATTTAAATGACTATCTTCACCATCAATCTCTTTAGCCAGTAATATCATTCCAGCACAGGTTCCCCAGATCGGTAGGCCTCTTTTGGCTAAATCTATAATTGTATCCTTCAAATCAAAGATAGTTAGTAGCTTTCCTAAAGTAGTACTCTCACCACCTGGTAGGATTAAACCATCTAAATCTACAAAATCCTCTTTTTTCTTAACACTTAAGGGGAAGACATCAGGAATTTGATTTAACACCTCAAGATGTTCAGCTACCCCACCTTGCAAAGATAAGACACCAATTTTAAGCATAGTTATACCACCCTTTTTTATTAGTTTACAGTGTACGGTTGACAGTTGATAGAAAAACAATCAAAAGATTTTTTTAGGTTCTAACTGTAAACTGAGCTCTACCATCCTCGATGAGCTAATTTTTCATTATCACCTAATGTACTGATATTAATTCCTACCATTGCTTCACCGATATTTTCTGATACTTCAGCAATAATCTTAGGGTCATCATAGTGAGCAGTAGCTTTTACGATTGCTCTAGCTCTCTTAGCAGGGTCTCCTGATTTGAAGATACCTGAACCTACAAATACACCATCACAACCTAATTGCATCATTAAGGCTGCATCAGCAGGAGTAGCCACTCCACCAGCAGCAAAGTTAACTACAGGGAGTTTACCATGGTCAGCTACATACTTAACTAAATCAAAGGGTGCTCTTAACTCTTTAGCAGCAGCCATCAATTCATGGCTATCCATAGTAGTTAATCTTCTGATTTGAGAGTTCATTGTTCTCATATGCCTCACAGCTTCGACAACATTACCTGTACCAGCTTCACCTTTGGTTCTAATCATACTGGCACCTTCACCGATACGGCGTAATGCTTCACCTAAGTTAGTAGCACCACAGACAAAAGGTACTTCAAATAAGCTCTTATCTATATGGTTATCCTCATCGGCAGGGGTCAATACTTCACTCTCATCTATGTAATCTACACCTAAAGCCTCTAAGACTTGTGCTTCTACAAAGTGTCCAATTCTTGCTTTAGCCATAACAGGGATAGAAACTGCTTCCAGAATTCCCTTAATCATTGCTGGGTCAGAAGCTCTTGCTACTCCACCTTCTTTACGGATATCAGCAGGAACTCTCTCTAATGCCATAACAGCAACTGCTCCAGCCTCCTCTGCAATTTTTGCCTCCTCTGGAGTAGTTACATCCATGATTACTCCACCCTTTAACATCTGTGCTAAGTTCTTGTTTAATCCATATCTTTCATTCATATTTATCATCTCCTTTTTAAATTCAACAGTTGTTTAGAAAGAGTAAATAGTGAGAAGCTAGGAAGAGAACTTTCTTTTCTACAAATAGCCAGCAGGACCCAAGGGGGGACTAAGAGACTAATCATTTTACTGCTTACTATTCTTTCTTCACTACTCACTGATTTTTAACTCTTTACTCTTCTTTTAATTTAATATATAATGATTGTATGGGTACAATTCCATAAAAACTGGTATTGTACCCACGAATTATTATATAATTAATTAAATTGTATTGTCAAGTGGGGTACAAAGAAAATTGATAATTTATAACTGTCAATTAAGTAAGGGGGATTATAATGATTGAATCGATACAATTAGATAAATCTTCTTCTAAACATCTTTATATCCAGTTATATATTCAGTTAAGAGGATTGATTGAAGCTGGGAAATTAAAGGAGCATACCAAGTTACCACCTATCAGAAAACTATCAAAGAGTTTAGGGGTTAATAATGTAACTATTGTAAATGCTTATAATTTATTAGAAGAAGAAAATTTGGTCTATAAGAAGGTGGGAAGTGGAACCTTTGTTTCAGCTAAAAATCTTGTTGGGGATAGAGAAGATGTTTATCTTGATGAAGAGGTATATATCGATGAGGATACAAAGTTTGTTGAAGATAGAAAAGGGGTAGAAGAGGGGGATAGGGTGATTAATTTTGCTACAGCTGCACCTACTCCTGATTTATTCCCTATTGCACCTTTTAAGAGACTCTTAAATAAAGTCTTAGATAGAGATAGGGGTTATGCCTTTGGCTATCAAAAGAGTCAAGGCTATCTACCTTTACGCCAATCAATCAGTGAGTATATTAAAAGTTACAATATAGAGAGTAAGATTGATGAGATTCAGATTGTCTCAGGTGCCCAGCAGGGGATTGATATTCTAGCTAAGACCTTTTTAGATTATGGTGATACTGTCTTTGTAGAGAGACCAACCTATCCTGGAGCAATCTCTGTCTTTAAATCTAGACGTGCTAATATTGTTGATATCCCTATGGGAGAAGATGGGATAGATATTAAAGCTTTGGAAGCTGAGTTGGCTAAGGAGAAGCCAAAATTTCTTTATTTAATGCCAAATTATCAGAATCCAACAGGGTATAGTTACTCTAAAGAGAAGAAAGAGAGGATATTGGAGCTGGCTAAAGAACATGACCTCTTAATCATAGAGGATGACTGCTTAAGTGACTTGAATTATGGTAAGAATAATAATTCATCTTTGAAATCTTTAGATACTGAAAGTAGAGTTATTTATATTAAAAGTTTCTCTAAAATCTTCATGCCAGGCTTGAGATTGGCCTTCTTAATCATTCCAGAACGATATTTTAATGATATTCTCTTATCAAAGTATATGTCAGATATCTTTACAGATGGTCTGGTGCAAAGGGTACTTGATTTATACTTTAGAGAAGAGATTTGGGAAGAGCAGATTAGTAAATTAAAGCAGACCTATCAGCAGAGATATGAGGCTATGGTGAAATCCTTACACAAATATCTGCCTCAAAGGGTCAAATTCACTACTCCAGCAGGTGGTCTTAACCTCTGGTTGGAGTTACCTGAGAGTATTTCAGGTAAAAAGTTACATCAAAAGGCTTTGAAGAAGGGAATTAATATTGCCCCTGGAGAGGTCTTTTACTATAGTCAGAAGCAGGAGAATAGAGTTAGATTGAGTATTGCAGCAGTTACCATTGAAGAGATAGAGCTAGGAATAAAGAAGTTAGCTAAGCTGATACAAACAGAGTTGGATGAAGAGAATTATCGCTGGGATAATAGTATAATGCCTTTAGTTTAAGAATTAATTTATGTATAAGTCTGAGTTTGACTGAAATAAATCAATTACTCAGACTTATATTTAGACTTAAACTTAAATATAAATCAATTCTTGAGCATTGACTATAATCTCTACTGCATCTTCTAGGTTTTCTACAGAATAATCGGCAGCTGGGTACTTACTACCTAATTTGATAGTTCTACAACCTGCTTTATTACCAGCCTCTATATCGGAGTTGCGGTCACCTACCATAAAGGAGTTTCCTAGATTGATGTCATATTTATCTGCTAATTTCATTATCATCCCTGGTTTAGGCTTACGGCACTCACATTCTGAATTGAAGTGAGGGCAATATTCTATATCATCGATATGGGCATCTTCCTCTTTTAAAGTAGCTACTAAATGCTGATGAATCTCACTTAAATCAGCCTCACTAAAGTAACCACACTCGATGCCACCTTGATTTGTAACTACAAAGACCTTGTACCCTTTTTTATTTAATCTTTTGATTGCCTTAGCAGTCCAAGGGTATAGCTCTAAATCTTCTGGTTTATTAACAGGTGAATCATAACGGTTGATAACGCCATCACGGTCTAAAAATACAGCTTTATTCAATATTATCACTCCTTTTTTCTTTCTTGTATAATATTTAGTTCTCTTCTTATTTTAATATGAGTAGTAAATTATTTAATTTAGCTGAAAATAAAACTTATACTTAGCTTTATTCTTAATATTTTCTTAATATATATATGATATACTGGTAATAAGTTTAAGTATAAGTAAGAGCTTAATTATTTAAACTCATACTTAAGTTCAATTTCAAACTGAAACTCAATGTGAGGTGAATATAGATGGAGGATAAAAGGATTTTAATCGTCGATGATGATAAGAATGTGCTTGAGATTCTAAGTCTATACCTAAAAAAGGAAAAGTTTAATGTATTAATTGCCAAAGATGGTGAAGAGGCAATTTCGAAAGTAGAAGAAGCTAATCCTGATTTGGTTATTCTAGATATTATGATGCCTAAGATAGATGGTCTTGAAGTAGTAAAGATTTTAAGAAAAGATAATGATATTCCTATTATCTTATTGTCGGCTAAAGAGGAGGAGTTTGACCGGATTTTAGGTTTAGAGATTGGAGCAGATGATTATGTGACTAAACCCTTTAGTCCACGAGAAGTATTGGCTAGAGTTAAGGTCATCTTAAAGAGAGTATCAAAAACTAAGAAGACAAAAGATGTAGATGAATTAATCTCTTATCCTAGATTGATTATCGATTCCAAGGAGAGACGGGTAGAAGTAGATGGAAGTGTGATAGATTTATCACCAAAAGAGTATCAGCTATTATTACTCTTAGCTAAGCACCCTAAACAAGTCTTTGAAAGAGAGCAGTTATGTGATAGAGTTTGGGGGATAGACTATTATGGTGATATGAGAACTGTAGATGTCCATATTAATTGGTTAAGAGATAAGTTAAAATTAGGTTATATCAAGACTGTTTGGGGAGTTGGCTATAAATTTGAGGTGCAAGAAGATGTTCAATAACCTCTTTAGTAAGATTATGGGGAGTTATCTATTAATTCCAGTGCTGATTTTATTGTCTCTTCTTATTATTCTTCCCAATTATTTAGAGGATTATTTCTTTAAAGCAAAGGAGATAGAGCTTTTAAGAAAAGGGGAGATGGCTGTTAGGTTAATCAAACAAGGTGATTATAATCATTATAATAAAGTTGATAACTTCTTAGGTAGTTTAGAGAAGTTACTTGATACTAGTTTGATAGTAATTGACCAAGAGGGTGAGATAATCAATCAAGGTATGCAAATGAGAGGGATGATGAGAAGGCCTGGGATGAATAGAATGCATGGACCGATGATGCATAATAGGATGCACCCAAATTTAAGTAAAGATATGTCCAAAAGAATTATGAACTTTCAAGAAGAGTTGGAGAAGGTCTTATCTGGTAAACGGACAAGCTTTCGTGGAGAAATAGAGATGTTAAAGCAACCGATTATTGGTGTTGGAATTCCTTTATATACTTCTAATAAGAGGATGGCTTTGTTTTTAATCTCTCCGCTAAGTGGCTTACAGGAGACAGTAATTAAGGTGAGAAATTTAACCTTACGAGTAACTCTGATAGCTGTCTTATTGGCATTAATTTTGGGTTACTTTATCTCAAAAGGGATTACTCGCCCTATATTAGAGATGAAGCGGCAGGCACAGAAGATGGCTAGAGGAGATTATCAGGTTCAGATAGATAATCTACCAAAGGATGAGATTGGTGAGTTAGGAAAGAGCTTTAATTATCTATCAAATAAATTAGAAGCAAATATAGAAGAGTTAAGTAGAGAAAAGCAGAGAATGCATGAGATGCTCACAAGCATGGCAGAAGGAGTTTTAGGTGTTGGTAGTGATAAGAAGATTCTTTTGGCTAACCCTAGATTTAAAGAGATTTTTGAAATGAATGAAGAGATTATTGGTAAAAGTTTTATTGGATTTGTTAATCAAAAATTAATGGGATTAATAGATGAGGTCTTAATAACAGAACAGGAGCTAAAAGAGGAATTCTCTTGGGATGATAAGATTATTGTAGCCCATGCAGCTCCTATCAGAGAGAGAAATAGCAAGCTGTGGGGAATTATAATCTTGGTTAGAGATGTTACTGAAGTTAGAAAGCTAGATGAGATGAGAAGACTATTTGTTGCTAATGTATCCCATGAATTGAAGACACCATTAACAGCAATTCGTGGTTATTTAGAGGCTATCTTAGATGGAATTGTTGATGAAGTACAATTACAGAGTGAATATTTAACAAGGGTATTATCTGAGACCAATCGGATGACTAGACTTGTGCAAGAAATTTTAAATTTAGCCCGGTTACAGTCTGGACAGATTGAATTTAATTTAGAGAAGTTTAAGCTGTTAGATTTAGTCAATAAAGTGGTCAGAAATCTAGAGAGAAAGTTAGAGGATAGAAACGTCAGTGTAGAAGGTAATCCAGAATTAATAATAAAGAGTGATCAAGATAAGTTAGAAGAGGTATTAGTTAATTTATTGAGTAATGCTATAAAATTCACACCTAAAGATGGAAAGATTAAAATTAAAGTAGAGGATGAAGATAGAATTAAGCTTAGAGTAATTGATAATGGTATCGGTATTTCAAAATCTGAATTACCTTATATCTGGGAGAGATTTCATCAAGTTGATAGGGCTAGAACTCCTGAAGAAGAAGGGACTGGTTTAGGGTTAGCGATAGTTAAGGAGATTGTTGAGGGATTAGAAGGAGAGGTCGATGTTGATAGTAAAGAGGGGGTAGGAAGTGAGTTTATTGTAACCTTATAATCAAGACTTTAATTTAAGTAGATTTCTACTTTATATATATTAAATAGATTTAAATAAAGAAAGTCGGGCTCTTTTTAGAGCCCGACTTTCTTTATTTAGTGCCAATTTTTAAATCATTTCTTTGAACAGGAGGAACACCTTTAGGGTCTTTACGATGCTCATTCATTTCAAAGGCATCTACCTTTTCTAGAACTCTTTTTGATTGGATATCTGCCATCTCTTTAGCAACTTCCATCTTATCTTTATTAAATTCTAGCTTTTTACCCATTAAATCCCCTCCTAATAATATAATTTATCCAACCTTAAATTAGTTTATTCTCTAAACTAAGACTAATATAATATAGATAAAAATGGAAAGTAATAGGTGATAAGTTGAGCTAGATAAAGATACTGATTATATTTTATATAGATTTTTCTCTAATGACTTTATAGAATATCTAGCTGATAGAATGAGTAAAGATGAATTATTCAATGGTTGGAGGGATAAAATCAATTCATTAGATTAAAGTGCAAGAGATATTGCTTTTTTTATATACTTCTCATAAATAAATTGAACTAGAGTAGAATAATATTTATGTATGTTCAAATTTAATCTAAATAGATAGTAGAAGTTAATGGGTATATTGCGACACTTTTCACACCTCATCTTCAACCCTTCTCCTACTCTTAGGAGAAGGGAGAAAAGTAAAAGAGAAAGGGTTTCCCCTCTCATTAGTTAAGGAGAGACTGGTTGTGTACGAAGAGTAATTGAACTGTATTACTCGTAGGGGGATTAAGGGGTGAAGTGTGAGGTTTTGAACTTGATTTTTAACTATAAAAGTGTCGTAATATCTATTAATTGTATCGGTTGTTTAAACTTTATTTTAAGATGGAAACTTATAAATAGTAAGGGGGAAAAGAAGAATGTTTTCAAAGCAGAAAGAGACTTTAAGCAAGTTAGAGGATATGATAAAGAATTATGAGATTATTGGGGCACCTTATCAGATAGATGGTATGACCTTTATTCCAATAATTGATACTATGATAGGTTTTGGAATAGGAAGTAGTAAGAGTGGTGGAGGTGGGGCTTATTTAAATCCTAAGGCTTTGATTATAATCAACCAAGATAAAGAGGTTTCCCTATTACCCCTTGTAGATAATTACTCTTTTGATAAAATTAAAGAGAGGCTTCCTAGGATACTTGGGACTTTAGATGAATTAAAAGAGGAGGAGAATATTGAGGTGATTTAGTAACAGGTGGCAGTTAAGGATTAAAAAATTTTCTAACTTATTACACATCATATTTGTTACTGCCTGAATATAGATAGAACTAATTATCTTTAATGTTAAACCATATTAAATATTTTTATAAAGAAAGGGGTAGATTGAAATTTTTAAGTTAAAAGAGAAATCTGGATTGAAATATTATATTATTGAAGAGTTTGAAGCGACTGGTTTAGTGGAACATCTATTTACTACTAAGATAGGTGGGGTTAGCCAAGAGGAGTATGCCCAATTGAATTTGGGGCTTCATGTTGCTGATAAAAAGGGAGATATATTGGAGAATAGGAGATTGATTTCGGAGATATTAACCTATAATTCTAAAGAATTGGTAGCAGGAAAGCAGATACATAGCGATCAGATTAGGGTAGTTAGTGCCCAAGATAAAGGGAAGGGTGCTTTAGATTATGAGAGTGCTATTGAGGATACTGATGCATTAATTACTAATGAGCCTGAAATCTTATTGACATCTTATTATGCTGATTGTACTCCGATTTTAATCTTAGATCCAGTCAAACAAGCTATCGGTTTGGCCCATGCAGGATGGAAAGGTACAGTACTAAAGATAGCACAAAAGACTATTCTAAAGATGAAAGAAGTATATCAAACGAATCCACGGGATGTCTTAGTTGGGATTGGTCCTGCTATTGGTCAGTGTTGTTACCAAGTAGATTCTAGAGTTGTGGAGCCATTAAAAGAGAATTTTAAAAATTGGCAAGAACTTATTGAAGAGGATGGAGAGGGTCGCTGGAGATTAAATATGCCTTTAGCCAATCAAATTCAGTTAGAAGAGATAGGGATAAAACCTAAGAATATTATCCAAAGTGAGTTATGTACTTGTTGCAATTCAGAGCTATTTTTCTCTTATCGGCGAGATCAGGGTAAGACTGGGAGAATGGCGAGTATGATCAAGTTATTATAGTAAATAGGGTCTTTATCCTATTTTATAGGTATCCAATTTTAAAGTAAAACTTAATGGGTATATTGCGACACTTTTCACACCTCATCCCCAACCCTTCTCCTACTCTTAGGAGAAGGGAGAAAAGTAAAAGAGAAAGGGTTTCCCCTCTCATTAGTCAAGGAGAGACTGGTTGTGTACGAAGAGTAATTGAACTGTATTACTCGTAGGGGGATTAAGGGGTGAGGTGTGAGGTCTTGAACTTGATTTTTAACTATAAAAGTGTCGTAATATCTATATATAGCGTCATATTTGAATTTAATTCTAAAGTTTGATGACTATAATTTAAGTTGTTCGAGAATGATGATAACCAGATTATATTTACGATTAATTACTTTGTTATAAAATTAAATTAAATTTTACATTATATTAATATAAAGTTAATAGTTGTTGAGCATAATTATCGATATACTTTTAAAGTAGAAGGATAATTTATTGATCTATAATAATTTATTGTCTAATATCTTTGTTTGGTAATTTTTTATTGTAATCTACGATAAGTATTTAATTTTATAATAATTAAAGTGGATAAATCTCAGTCGATAGGACTTCAAGGAATAAGTATATTTTTTTCCTCAACAAAAGAGAAAAAGCTTGAAAGAGAAAGTAGATTTTGTTATAATATCCATAAATAGATTTTATTTAATAAAATAGGCTAGTATTATACTACTGGCTTATAATTATATTTTTAAGTACATAACCTATAATGATTATTAGGGAATGGTATAAGTTAATAATAGTCTGTTTTATTTAATAAGTTCAATATAGTAATTATAGCTATTAGCTTTAATCTATAAGAATTCTATTAGTTTTCTTATACACTAGACCCCTAATAGAGCGTCCTTGATGCACACAAAGAGACTTCTCCGGTAACACCTTCCTCAGGACGTAAATTAATCAAAGTTATTACCTATGAACTTTTATTTAAAAGACCAATCTATTAACTCCAAAGAAAAAGATTTTGTATTATTAATTATTTTTATAATTTTAAAATTTTTAATTAAAATTATGAATTTGATTTGAGATTTTACATCCTTCATCTTCTAGATGATTAAAAGATTGATATTCTGTTAAGTAAAATTATAATAATTATAAGAATAACATCTTATTAATATTAATAAAATGTTATCGAGAATTTTTGCATAGATTCTTCTGTTTTTGATATTTAAATTACTTGTTTAATAAAATTATCAAGTTAAAGAGTATCGCCAAATTTTTAATTATGAATCAATATGTGGAAATTCTTTTTATTGAACCTCATCAGGAAAAAAAATCAATTTAAGGGTATAATAACCTAAAATTAATCAAGGAAAGTTAAATCATCATAGGTTTTACTTTATAGTTTTTTCTATTATGCTAGCTTAATTAAGGAGGAATTATAGTGACAGAAAAATTAAAAGTATTATTCGTATCTTCAGAGGTAGCTCCCTTTGCTAAAACAGGTGGTCTTGCTGATGTAGTAGGTTCTTTACCACAAGCTATTAAAGAATTAGGGCATGATGTAAGAGTGGTTATGCCTCAATATAGCAAGATAGATAGTAAATACCTAAGCCAATTAGAGCCTGTACTCTATTTTAGAACAAGAGTTGTTTGGAGAGATGACTATGTAGGAGTCAATAAATTAGAGAGGGATGGAATAATAAATTATTTTATAGACAATAAGAGTTATTTTGATCGACCGACCTTATATGAAAATGATGATAAGCATGTACAGTTTGCTTATTTTTGTCGGGCGGTTTTAGAGATGCTACCAAAGGTAGACTTTAAACCAGATATTATTCATTGTAATGATTGGCAGACAGGTCCTTTGAGCATTATGTTAAAAGAAGATTATCAGATTTATGATTTTTATAAAGATATTAAGACTGTCTATACAATTCATAATCTACGTTATCAAGGTGTTTTTGGTAAAGAGATTCTTGAGGATACTTTAGGACTACCTTATAAATATTGGAATTGGGGAGTAGTCTGCCATGATGATTGTGTTAATTATATGAAGATGGGAATTGAAATGTCAGATATGATCACTACAGTAAGTAAGACCTATGCTGAGGAGATTAAAACTGCTGAATTTGGTGAAGGATTAGACTATGTAATGAGAATGAATGGTGATGATTTGTATGGTATTGTTAATGGAATCAGTTATAAAGACAATAACCCTGAGACCGATGATAGAATTTATGCTAATTATAGTAGTGAAGATTTAACAGGAAAGTATGAGAATAAAAGAAGGTTACAAGAAGAGTTGGGATTACCCCAAGTTGCTGATATTCCTGTGATTGGTTTGATTTCAAGGCTAGTAGACCAAAAAGGATTAGATTTGATTACTAGTATTATTGATGAATTTATGGCAGAAGAGGTCCAACTGATTATATTAGGTACTGGAAATAATCAATATGAAAAACTTTTTAGACAGATAGCAAGGCGTTATCCTCACAAGGTATCTGCTAACATTAAATATGATGCTACTTTAGCCCAGAAGATATATGCAGGCAGTGATATCTTCTTAATGCCATCAAAATATGAGCCTTGTGGCTTAAGTCAGTTATTTAGCTTAAGATATGGTACTATACCTATTGTTAGGGAGACTGGGGGCTTAAATGATACTATTCAATCCTATAATGAGGCAACTGGAGAAGGAAATGGGTTCAGCTTTACATATTATGATGCTCAGGATATGTTATATACGATTAAGAGGGCAATCAGCTTTTATCAGCAGAAAGAGATATGGACTAAATTGGTCAAAAGAGCAATGGAAAGTGATTTTAGCTGGGAGAGTTCAGCAAAAGAGTATGTAAAATTATATTTCAAGCTAGTGGATAAAAGAGATTAATTAAAATTAGAGGAGGGTAAATATGATAAATTATAAGGATAATTATAATAAATGGCTAAAAGATGATTATTTTGATCAGCAGACAAAAGAAGAGTTAAAGTCAATAGCTGGCAATGAGAAGGAGATTGAGGAGAGATTTTATACCAGCTTAGATTTTGGGACTGGTGGTTTAAGAGGTATTATTGGAGCAGGTACTAATAGAATCAATAAGTATACTATTAGAAAAGCTACTCAAGGTTTGGCTAACTATATTGAGAAGAATGGTGATAAATCTAAAGGTGTAGTTATTTCCCATGATTCTAGACATAAATCAAGGGAGTTTTCAGTAGAGGCAGCTTTGGTCTTAGCAGCAAATGGAATCAAAGCCTATCTTTTTGATGATTTACGACCTACTCCAGAGTTATCTTTTGCAGTTAGAGAGCTAAAAGCTACTGCAGGGATTATGATAACAGCAAGCCATAATCCGCCAGAGTACAATGGTTATAAAGTATACTGGGAAGATGGAGCCCAAGTTGTGCCACCCCATGATAAAGGGATTATCGGAGAGGTTAATGCTATTGATAGCTTTGATAATGTTAAGACTGTCTCTGAAGAAGAGGCTCGTCAAGCAGGTTTATTTGAGATTATCGCTCCTGAAATGGATGATAAGTATATCAAGACTTTAAAGGATTTATCTTTAAATCCTAAGGTTATCAAAGAGGTAGCTGATGACTTACATATTGTTTATACACCATTACATGGAACAGGAAATATGCCTGTACAGAGAGTTTTAGATGAATTAGGCTTTAAGAATCTTCATGTAGTAGCAGAGCAAGAGAAGCCTGATCCTGACTTCTCTACAGTATCTTATCCTAATCCAGAGGAGCCAGCAGTATTTGATTTAGGGATTGAATTGGCTGAAAAGAAGGGTGCAGAGTTGATTATGGCAACTGATCCTGATGCAGATCGTGTAGGTATTGCTGTTAAGGATACTAAGGGAGAATGGGTATTCTTAAATGGAAATCAAGTTGGAATCCTATTGACTGAGTATATTGTAAACTCTTTAGAAGAGGTGCCTGAGAATGGTGTAGTCATTAAAACTGTTGTAACTACAGAGATGATCAAGCCGATTGCTAAGAAGTATGGTCTTGATGTAATGGATACATTAACTGGATTTAAATATATTGGTGAAAAGATTAAAGAGTTTGAAGAAGGTAAGTATGATAAAGAGTATATCTTTGGATTTGAAGAAAGCTATGGATACTTATATGGAATTCATGCTCGTGATAAGGATGCGATAGTAGCTACTATGTTAATTGCAGAGATGGCGGCTTACTATAAATCTAAAAAGAGCTCAATCTATGAAGAGCTAATGAGAATGTATGAAGAGTATGGTTATTATAAAGCTGATTTGGAAGCAATTACTATGCCAGGAAAAGAAGGAAAAGAGAAGATTGCTGACCTACTTAAATCTTTAAGAGAAGATAGTCCAGAAGAGATTAATGGACAGAAGGTAGTAGTTATCAAGGATTACTTAGTAAGTAAGGAATATGATGTGGTTAATGGAGAAGAAAAAACTATCGATTTACCAGAATCTAATGTATTACAATTCTTATTAGAAGATGATAGCTTAGTAACAGTTAGACCATCTGGAACAGAGCCAAAGGTTAAGTTCTACTTCTCTGTTAGAGTAGATAGCAATCAAGCAGCAGATGATAAATTGGCTAAATTAAAAGAGGCTGTAATGGAGCTAATTGATTAATATACTTATTTATAATTATTTTATCATTAAACAATTTGACTTTACTTTAAATTTTATTCAAAAGTTAGATGACTATAGGAAGGTGGTAATTTAGAAGAAATAAAGTATATTTGTTTAGAGTTAAATTTATAAATAATTATATTAACTTTCAAATTATTAAGATAAACTAGGGGGGGATTATTTGATGAAGACATTAGCGTTAGTTTTAGCAGGTGGTAGAGGAACAAGACTTGATATTCTATCTGAGCATAGAGCAAAGCCGAGTGTTCCTTTTGCTGGAAAGTTTAGATTAATAGATTTTGCCTTAAGTAACTGTGTTAATTCAGGAATTTTTAATGTAGGTGTTCTAACCCAATATTTGCCATTATCATTAAATGACCATATAGGTATTGGAAAGCCATGGGATTTGGATAGAAGGATAGGTGGTGTAACTATACTACAGCCCTATACTGGAAAGCAGGGTGGTTGGTACAAGGGAACTGCTCATGCCGTTTATCAAAATCTCTCTTATATTAAGAGAAATAATCCTAAATATGTAATTATCCTTTCTGGTGACCATGTTTATAAGATGAATTATGATGAGATGATCTTTCAGCATATAGAAAAAGGAGCTGATTTAACTATTGCTACGCAAAGAGTAGCTTGGGAAGATGCTCATCAATTTGGAATTTTAGAGCCAAATGATAATATGCAGATTATAGACTTTGTTGAAAAGCCAGAAAATCCACCAAGTAATTTAGCTTCAATGGGGATCTATGTATTTACAGCTGATGTTTTAATTGAAAAGTTAGAAGCTTTTTGTGATCAAGAAAATTCTGATTTTGGACATCATATTATTCCAGAAATGATTGATAATAATAAGGTTTTTGCTTATGAGTATGGTGGATATTGGAGAGATGTTGGTACTCTTAAAGCACTGTGGGAAGCGAACTTAGCTTTAACAGATCCTTTACCAGAATTAAACCTGTATGATTCTAATTGGAATTTACACACTAGAAGTGAAGAGAAGCCGCCAGTTAAATTTGGTGAAAAGGGTCAAGCAATAAAGAGTTTAGTTTCAAATGGTTGTATAATTAATGGTGTAGTAGAAAATTCTGTTCTTTCTCCTGGGGTAGTAATAGAAGAAGGGGCAGTGGTTAGAGATTCAGTTATTCTAAATAATACTGTAGTAAAGAAAAACTCTATAGTCTCTAAATGTATAATTGATAAAGATACAGTAATTGGTGTTAACTCTCATGTTGGTTTTGGTAATGATATGACTCCTAATGATGAAAAGCCAGAATTGTTAGACAATGGATTGAATGTAATAGGAAAAGAAGCTAGAATACCAGATAATACTCAGATTGGACGTAATTGTAGAGTGTTATCGAAAGTTTCAGAAGATGACTTTGAAGGAAAGCATGTACCTAGTGGTAGTACTGTTAGGTCAATAAAAGGTAGAGAGAAAGCGGATTTGATGGGTTTGGCTAGATAAATAAGTGGAAGACCTGTTAGTAATTTTAGTTATGGAAGCTATTGAATTTTGGGAGTTTTCTAGGCTAAGTAAGTGCCTTAGGGGAATATTTATAAATTAATGATTGGCTACTAACTATTTTTTATAGTTAGTAGCCCTATTCATTTTTGTTATTCTATTAAAAAAGTTAATTTATCCAATAATAATTATATAGTAGAGGCAATAAAAGGGATATTTTAATTTAATTAACTAAAATCGAGGGGGTAATTAGATAAATGTTGAAGGAATACAATATCAAAAATATCTATCAAGGGCGTCTATATACAGGAGATGATTTATTAAAGGAGTTGACTAGTATAGTTAAAGGGAAAGGGATTAAAGTAGGAAAAATTTCTGCAATTGGAGCTGTGCAGAGAGCTAAGATATCTTATTATAATCAGGATGAGCAGGTATATCAAGCTAAAGAATTTGAAAAGCATTTAGAGATTGTCAATCTGTTGGGGAATATTTCTATCAAAGATGAAGAAGTAATGATTCATGCTCATATATCTTTGGGTGATGATGAAGGTAATCTTTTTGGAGGACATTTAGCTGAAGGGACAATGGTATTTGCCTGTGAATTTATAATAGAAGAATATCAAGGAGAGCCATTAGAAAGAGTTTACGATGAAACTACAGGTCTAACATTATGGAATGAGTAGCTTTTTTAGAGATAAATTTGACAAAGATTAATCTAATCTATATAATAGTTGCCAAAACATATGTCTTTTAAACGGGGTGTTAATGCTAAGGAGTCATTAGCTAGGAAAAGAGGAACTTTCTAAGTTAATTATAGATTAAATTATAATTTAATCTTTTTCTAGCTTCTATATTTTTATCCATTACTGAATTTAGTAATACCACTAACAACAGGTGGATAAACTATAAAAAATATGATAAAAAGAGGTGTATTCAATGAAAGGGATTATAACATTAGGAGAGGCATTGATTGATTTTATACCTTTGGATGAAAATAATATGAGTTTTAAGAAGAATCCAGGGGGAGCTCCAGCCAATGTGGCAGTAGGTCTTAGCAAATTAGGAGCAAAAGCAACCTTTGTGGGTAAGGTAGGAAATGATGTATTAGGTGATTTTCTAAAAGAGACTTTAGATGAGAAGGGTGTCAATACTGACTCTATGCTTTTGACTGATGAAGCTAGAACAGGTCTAGTCTTTGTGACTTTAGATAAGAGTGGTGAGAGGAGCTTTAGCTTTTATATCAACCCTAGTGCTGATACTTTCTTGAGCCAAGATGATATTGACCCTGAGATATTTAAAGAGCATAAGATTTTACACTTTGGTTCTATATCTTTAATTCATGAACCTGCACGAAGTGCTACTAAATATGCTGTGCAACAGGCTAAAGAGAATAGGATGATAATATCTTATGACCCTAACCTAAGGTTAAATCTCTGGGCTGATGCAGAAAGTGCAAAAGCAGGTATTGTTTCTATGTTAGGTGAGGCTGATATACTTAAGATTTCTGATGAAGAGTTAGAGTTCATTACTGGAAGGGATGATGTGGAGTTTGGAGTTAAGCAATTAAAAGAAGAATATAATATTCCATTAATTTATGTTACCTTTGGTAGTAAAGGGTCTTATTATTACTACAAAGATGAATTAGAATTTGTACCTGCTATTAAAGTAGAGACTGTGGATACTACAGGAGCAGGCGATGCTTTTGTCTCAGGAATTTTATATAATTTGAATAAAACAGATAAAGAGATAAGTGAATTGGACAAGGAATTTTTAAATAGTACTACTAGATTTGCTAGTATCTCTGGAGCTTTAGCAGCTTCACAAAAAGGGGCTATGTCGGCTCTACCTACCTTGGAGCAAGTTAAAGAGAGATTAAAATAATTTTGTTTGAAATGTTGACTTTTAAATTAATTTGAGGTATAATTTTTATAAGAAGTTTTGGGATCGTTCCCAAACGAAAAGAGGTTTAATGATATGGGGCTAACTATTAAAGAGATAGCTAAACTAGCTGGTGTTTCTAAATCTACTGTTTCAAGAGTGATTAATGATGCAGAACATGTTAGTGATAAAGCTAGAAAGAAGGTTCAGCAGGTAATAGAAGAAACAGGATATATTCCTAACTCTATAGCAAAGGATTTAAAGAAAAATAGTACCAATAGTATTGGAGTTATAGTACCTAGGATTAATACAAGTACTATCTCTTCAGCAGTAGAAGGCATAAGTAATATTATGTATGATAATGGTTACAATCTTCTATTGACAAACACTAGATTGGATACTGAAGAAGAGATTAAATATTTAGAGTTATTAAAGGAGAAAAGGGTAAGTGGAATTCTATTCTTTGCTACTGAAGTTACACTAAAGCACCTTGAGACCTTAAGTAAGATTAATTTACCAGTAGTGGTATTAGGTCAAGATATCAGTGAAGTTATTGATTTCCCATGTGTAATTCACGATGACTTTAATTCAGCTAAGGATATAGTTAAATATCTAATCAAGCATGGGCATCAGCAAATTGCTTATATCGGTGTTCAAGAGTATGATGTAGCGGTTGGACAGTTAAGAAAGAAGGGTTATAAAGAGGCTTTAAGAGAGAATAGCCTTGAAGTACCAGAAGAATATCTCTATAAAGGTGACTTCTCTATTAGCTCGGGCTATGAGGGGATGAAGAAGATAATTGAGAGTTCTCAACAGCTGCCAACAGCAGTATTTGCAGTAACTGATAGTTTAGCCATTGGAGCTATTAAATATCTTAAGGAGCAAGGCTATCAAGTTCCAGAAGATATATCTGTAGTAGGAATTGGTAACTCTGATATAAGTTCTTGGATTACTCCAGAGTTGACTACCATTGATTATGATCATCTTAAGGCTGGAGAAGAAGCTTCTAAGATTTTGTTAAAGTATATCAATGGAGATAAATTTAAAGGTAGATTACTGATAGATTATCATATAGTAGAGAGAAAGAGTGTAAAAAAAATATAAGTATATTATACTTATATTTTTTAGAATTCTGGGAACGTTCCCAAAACCTGTTCTAAGATAACTTCAACTTTGGGGATGTTCCTAAAATTATAAATTTGCATAAGATTATAACTTATATAAGTTTTTATTATTTTGTAATTGTTTGAATGCTTTCATTAAAAAGAGGAGATAATAAGAATGATGTTATATAAGTTATGGTTAACATATAAGTTTATAAGCTCCTCTTATCTATTATTTTTAGTTGTTTTTAATATTAAAAAAAACAGAATTAACTAAGGAGGAGAAAAAATGAACTATAGTGAGATAGCAAAACAGATTTTAGAAGCTATTGGTGGAGAAGAGAACATTGATAGTGCAGCACATTGTGCTACAAGATTACGTTTAGTATTAAAAGATAATGATAAGGCTGATAAAGATAAGGTAGAGAGTATCTCTGCAGTAAAAGGAGCTTTTATTAATTCAGGGCAGTTTCAGATCATTATTGGTCAGGGTGCAGTAAATAAGGTTTATGCAGAGTTGACTAAAGAAGGTGGGGTTTCTGAGGTAAGTACTGGTGAAGCTAAAAAAGCTGCAATGAAAAATTTAAATCCAATTCAACGTTTTGCTAGATTGTTATCTAATATTTTTGTTCCGATTATTCCTGCGATTGTCGCTACTGGATTATCAATGGGTCTGTTAGGTATGATGAAGACGTATGGTTGGGTAGACGCAGGTAGTGGATTAATTACTCTGTTAGATATGTTCTCTAATGCAGCATTTATTTTCTTACCAGTAATAATTGCTTTTAGTGCTGCTAAACAATTTGATGCTAATCCATACTTGGCTGCTACGTTAGGTGGAATTATGATTCACCCGGCCTTGCAGAATGCTTGGACTTTAGGTGGCGGTATAGAGAAAACTATTGATGTGCTTGGTATGAATGTTGGTATGGTTGGTTATCAAGGTACTGTATTACCGATCTTAGTTGCTGTATGGTTTATGGGATATGTTGAAAGAAGTTTAAGAAAGGTTGTACCTAATGCTTTAGATATTATTGTAACTCCATTTGTAACTATTTTAGTTACTGGACTTGTTTCTTTAGCTGCAATTGGTCCTGCTATGAGATTAATAGGTGATGGTATCTCTATGTCATTAATGGGTATTTATGATGTAGCTGGTCCTTTAGCTGGACTAATTTTTGGTGGGGTATATTCTTCAATTGTAATTACTGGAATTCACCACAGTTTCCATGCTATCGAAGCTGGTTTATTAGCCAATAAAGAGATTGGAATTAACTTCTTATTGCCAATCTGGTCAATGGCCAATATTGCTCAAGGTGGAGCTGCTTTAGCTGTTTATTTTAAATCTGAGAGTACTAAAATTAAGTCAATTGCTTTACCTGCTGCAACATCCTGCTTGTTAGGAATTACTGAGGCTGCTATCTTTGGTATTAACTTAAGATTCGTTAAACCATTTATTGCAGCGGCTATTGGTGGTGCTTTGGGTGGAGCTTATGTAGTGCTTACTAAAGTAGGCTTTGCTGGATTGGGATTAACTGCTATTCCAGCTATTAGTATTGTGGGTCAAGGAGACTTGGTTAACTATTTAATCGGATTTGCTATTGCCTTTGGTGGAGCTTTCATTGGAACTTGGGTAATAGGATTTAATGATGAAAAATAATTTAACTTAAAGAAGGGGATTTCCCCTTCTTTATCATTTAAGTTAAGAATTTGAGTTTGAGGATGGAATTAAGTTAATCTGCTTAATTTTGGCTTTAAGCTCAAGTGATAATGAATTTTAATTTTAGAATTAAAGTTAATAAGTATATTGCTACAGTAATGAATGATGAGGAGTAGGTTAATAGTTAAGTTGCTTACTAATCACTTATCACTCGTTACTAATTATTGATGATAGAGAGGTGGAAATATGAGTAAAGATAAGAAAGAGAAGCTATTAGCTAAGGCTAATCAAATTATTGAAGAGAATAGAGAGAAAGTAGCAAAAGATTATTATAGGTTGAAGTATCATTTAATGGCTCCAGTAGGTTGGTTAAATGATCCCAATGGATTTATCCAGTTTGATGGGGAGTATCACTTATGTTATCAATTCAATCCAGTCTATCCAGCAGATAAGCTGCTCTATTGGGGGCATTATAAGAGTGAGGATCTAGTAAATTGGGAAGAGTTACCGATAGCTCTTACTCCAAGTCAATGGTATGAAACCCATGGCTGTTATTCAGGAAGTGCAGTTGATAATGATGGTACTCTGACCTTTATCTATACTGGTAATGTCAAGGATGAATGGGATAATAGAGAGACCTATCAATGTTTAGCAATAACAGAGGATGGAGTCGACTTTCAAAAGCTAGGACCGGTAATTGAAAATCAACCTAAAGGATATACAAGGCATTTTAGAGACCCTAAAGTCTGGCAAAAAGATGGAATTTGGTATATGGTAATTGGTACCCAGACTACTAAGTTAGAAGGAAGAGTCCTCTTATATAAATCTATGGACTTAAAAGAGTGGGATTTAGTGGGAGAGGTGGCTGGAAGTAACCTCAATAATCTTGATGATTTTGGTTATATGTGGGAATGTCCTGACTTATTTGAGTTAAATGGCAAGGATGTTCTGATTGCTTTACCACAGGGATTAGAGCCTCAGGGTCACCTTTATAATAATATCTATCAAGCAGGATACCTAGTAGGTAAGTTGAATTATAAGACTGGCAGGATGAACCATGGTGAGTTTAGAGAGCTAGATAGAGGCTTTGATTTTTATGCTGCTCAGACCACCTTAGATAATAAAGGTAGAAGAATTATGATTGCTTGGATGGGATTACCTGAAGAGGATCAAAACTATGCTGAAAGGGATCAGGGTTGGATTCACTGTATGACTATCCCACGAGAATTAAGATTAAATGCTGAGAACAGATTGATTCAAAGACCAGTTGAAGAGCTAAAGAAGTTACGGAGAGATTATCTAGAATATAGAGATATTGAGGTTAACAATCAGGAATTAGAATTAGAGGGAATTTCAGGTGATGTGCTTGAATTGATTGTTGAATTTGAAGTGGAAGATGCAGAAGAATTTGGTATTAAGCTAAGGTGTTCTGCTGATGGAAAGGAAGAGACAGTAATTAAGTATAGGGCAAAAGATAAGCTCTTATCCTTTGATAGAAACAAGGCTGGATTAGGGGGAGGGGGAGTACGCCATTGTTTTATAGAGAATCGAGATAGGCTCAAATTACACTTCTTTATCGATAAGTCTTCTATAGAGATGTTTGTTAATGATGGTCAAGAAGTATTCTCCAGTAGAATCTATCCAGATCAAGATAGTAAGAGGATTAAATTTTTTGCTCAAGGTGCTAAAGTGCTCATTAATAAAATTCAGAAGTGGAAGCTTAGCTGATAATTTAATAAATTTAGTAATTATTAAACAAAACTCTTCATTATTTCAATAAATAAGAAGAGTTTTGTTGTTTTTAAAAGAAGAGAGTTAATTATTTGAAGTAGCAGATAAAATTAATCCTATTTATTGACATTTATTTCATTTTATAATACAATTATTATAAATTAGCAACTGCCCATCCAAAATTTGAAAAAATTTATCCTTAGCTCTATAGCTAAGAATTTATTTGAAAATTCCTTTCTTATTTATAGGCATTCCTATCATTTATTAACCCTTTATAGATTTATTTTATCCTATAAATTTCGATTGAAACTGAGCTTGAGATTAACCTTAAGCAAAGCATAAATTATAGTTTTATAATGTTATAGATATCCAAGTCCAAAGTGAAACTTATAGTATTTTTATGTTTTGGATTCTAATTTGTTACTCATCACTTGTTACTTCCTACGAGTCTTATAGACTCTTCGTGAGGAGAAATAAAGTTTCATATTTTTGAGAAACTTTATAATCACGGAGAGTTTAACTTCAAACTTGAAGGGAAAAAATACCCAAACGAATTTTTCCTATCCACTGTCATCCAACTTAACCTTAATTTAGAGTTTATTCTAAAGTTGGCTGACTATATTATCTCGGCTAAATATAATAAGAGGTGGTGCAGCACAGTGAATAGAAGTATTCTTAAGATTAATAATTTATCCTCTAGTAATTCAGAAGGTTATAGCATCGAGAATATAAATTTAGATTTAAATTATGGAGAGGTCCATAGTTTAGTAGTGGAAAATGAGTCGATCAGTGAGCTCTTTATTAAGACCCTTGCTACTTACCTTAGAGGAGAATCTTTAGCAGAGATATTTGCTGAACTTCCATTAGAAGAGGTTGAAGGAGAATTAAATTTTAAAGGTAAGGTAATAAGTGAGGAGCATAAGCAGAAGCTATCTGAAATAGGATTCCTATTAAAGAGATTTCCTCTTACCAACTCCTTTTCTATAGCGGAAAACCTCTTTGACTTAAAGTATCCAACTAAAAGGTGGTTTAACTTTATCGACTGGAAGGAGGTCAATAAACGAGCTAAAGATATTTTAACAAGCTTCAACTTTGGCTTAGATCATAAAGCCAAAGTAAGTACTCTATCTACTGAGGAGAAGAAGCTGGTAGCTATTGCTAAAGTTTTTTTGAAAGAGCCAGAAGTAATTATTATAAATGAGATGACCGATAAGCTAGGCTCTGAATCAACTTCTAAAGTCTATGAAATTATACATAATTATAAAAAGTCTGGTGGAAGCATCCTTTATATCACTAAAAGCTGGGAAGAGGCTTTAAAGATTTCTGATAGAATCTCAATCTTAGCTAACTCTAGAATTAAAGGAACTTTATCGGCTGCAGAAGCGAAAAAATCTCCACAGAAACTCTTGAATATGTTAGTTGATTATAATTACAGAGAGGCTGAGTCTAGCTCAAGCGATGAGCGAGAAATCTTAGATGCTGTCTTTAAAGCAGCTGAGTTTTTGACCTCTGAGTATGAATTAAAAGATGTGCTCTTATTACTAGCTAAAGAGGTAAGTAAGGTGATGAATGCCGATGGTTGTATTATAAATTTAATTGATGAGAATACTGGTACAGTAATAGATAGTTTGGAATTTAAACTGAAGAAGGATTTAGAAGCTACATTAAAGAAAAAATCTATTTTAAATATCTCTAAAGAGGATAATTTTTATTATTCTAATGCTAATGATAAGGAATTTTATTCTCTATTTAAAAAGATCAATAAGGTAAGAACAATTATCTGTATTCCACTTCTGATTAGGTCTCATGTTTCAGGAATTATTCAGATCTTTTATGAAGGTTTTTATTTACATTCTGAAGAGGAGGCTAAATATTTATCGGCTTTTGCTCGGCAAGCTGCCTTGGCTATTGAAGATACTAGATTAATGGGAAGGTCTGCTTTACTACAAGAGAGCCACCATCGGATTAAGAATAACCTCCAAGCTATAGTTAATTTAATATCTTTACAGAAGATTTTTATTAGTAAGAACTCAGATAAGTCCATCGATGATATTTTGGATAATATTATCTTACGGATTAAAAGTATAGCTACTGTACATGATATCTTATCTAAAGATAAATTCGGTAGAAGTATTACAAATCTTAAGACTTTAATTAAAATTATTGTAAGATTTATCAATTTAGATAAGAAGGTTGAGGTCAATCTAGAGCTGGATGATATCTTTATTGCTTATAATAAGGCATCTTCGATTGCTCTAATCGTCAATGAATTGGTTAGTAACTCTGTGGAACACGCCTTTCCTAATGGGGGGGATGGTACTCTTGAGATTAAATGTAAACGCCTAGAAGAAGTAATATTATTAGTAATTAAAGATAATGGAGTAGGTATACCTCAAGACTTTAATTTAGCTAAGCTGAATAGTTTGGGATTATCGACAGTTGATTCTATAATTAGAAATGAATTTAAAGGAGAGGTTAAATTCTCTAATCTAGAGCAAGGCACTAAGGTGATAATAAAATTGCCAATTAAAAGTATCTCATTAGGAAGTTAGCGGTTACTGTCTTAATATCATTATATTTTATCAAATATTCTAATGACATAAGTTATAAAATTATATTAAAGACATATCTTCAATTTATTATTTATGAGGGGGGATCTCTTATGCAAGAACCATTAAAGATTTTAGTAGCAGAAGATGAGTATTTATGTTTGATGGGGCTAAAAGCCAATTTAGAAGGGCTGGGTTATGAAGTAGTTGGAGAGGCAACTGATGGCGAAGAAGCGGTCAAATTGGCTTTAGATAAAAGACCTGATTTAATTATTATGGATATTAATATGCCCTCTGTCGATGGGATTGAGGCAATTAGAAGGATTAATAATAAGATATTTATTCCTAGTATAATAGTCAGTGGCTATCATGATCAAGAGTTAATAGAGAAGGCTAGTGTTGAAGATATTTTTGGCTATTTAGTAAAGCCTGTTGATGCTAATGATTTAAGTGCTGCTATCAAGGTGGCAATGTCTCGATATAAGGAATTTAAGAGGTTAGAAAGTGAACTAAAGGATACTAAACTCTCCTTAGAGAATCGTAAGTATATCGAGAGGGCAAAGGGGATTTTAATGGATAGAAAAGGATTGAAAGAAGCAGAGGCGATGAAAGAATTACAGCAGATGAGTAGGAATAATAATAAGAAGATGATAGACTTAGCTAAAGAGATAATCAAAGCAGATAGTCTGTTTAATGTATAGGGGGTTTTGTTGATCTGCTTAGAGTAAATTGTCAGTATAATTCTAGAAAGTTAATTATCAGTTAATAAAAACCAAAATTAAGTAAAGGTGAGATTTACAGAGGATAATGAAGTTAAAACTATATAATTGTTTGAGATTGAATTTGATTGAACTTGATTGTTTTGGCATGAGAGTATATAATGAATTTGTCGAGTGAGAGAGAGTTAGAACTTTTTCTTTATACTCATGGTCGGTATGAAGAAAATTATTTTAAGAGAATATAAATGGACAATTTAAAATATAGATTCTATACCTATGGCTGGTGTAGATTACAGGGGTTATGGGTGCCCCATATATGTATACGTTAAATTATGTATGCATGTATGGGGCACCTATTTTTATTTACATAAGTTTATAACATATGATCTATAAATAAAACAATCATATATAATCATATAAGAGAACATAATTAAGAATAAATTTTAGCTTTTAATACTAAGAAAAATTTAATAAAGTGGGTATAACCTTTATAATAATTATTGACTATAATAGCCCATTTATATCAAAATCACCAAAGATTTTGATATAAATGGGCTATTATATTTAAAATAATCAGCTTTAGATAATTAGAGTCATAAGTTTAATTACTTTAATAAGGACTCTTATTATAAATTGAGGGCTAAAGCCCTTTAAAAAGAGATTAAATGAAAGGGGGATAGTTAAAATAGGTTAATTTAATAATTATTATAAGCGATTATTTTATTAGATTAAAATAATCATAAGTTGATCAGAGCCAATAACTTTGATTCTTCTATAAGGGCTCTTATTATAAGGATGGGGCAGCAGCCCCATCTAAATAAAATGAGTTAAAAAATCAAAAAATCTATTAGTTTAATTAAAATTGGGGGGATTTATTAATGTTTAATAAAAGAGGAATGATATTAACCTTAGCAATTGCTTTAGTCTTTGCTTTAACAGTAAATGTAGGTGCATGGTGGATCTTTGGTGGAGATGATAAACAAGAGGCGAATACAACTGGTAAACCTCATGAAGGAATCAAGGTTGGAATTACGTTTATGACCACTGATAATCCATTCTTTAAAGCTATGGAGGATGCTGTTAGAGAAGAGGTAGAGGGTAATTTAAATGGAACTTTACTTGTTTCTAATGGTCAGCATGATGCTGCAAAACAATTGGCTGATGTTGAGGATATGATCGTTCAAGGTATTGAGTTATTATTATTAAATCCTGTTGATTATGAAGCATCAGAAAGTATTGTTGCTGCTGCTAAAGAGGCTGGAATTCCAGTTGTCTGTGTTGATGGTGACTCTATTGGTAATCGTGATATCTTTATCGCATCTAATAACTATAAAGCTGGTGTGATTAATGCTGAATATGTTAATGAACGTTTGAATGGGAAAGGAAAGGTTGTTGTTATCAATGGTAACCCTGTATCTGCTGTAAGAAATAGATATAATGGATTTATGGAAACTATTAAGAAATATCCGGGAATTGAAGTTGTTGCAGAACAGAATGGTAATGGTAAGAAAGCTGATTCAATGGAAGTTATGGAGAATATCTTACAGGCTCAACCAGAAATTGATGCTGTATTTGCTATCAATGACCCAAGTGCTTTAGGTGTAGTAGCTGCTGCTCAATCTGCTGGGCGTGCCGATGAATTCTTTGTAATGGGTGTAGATGGTGCTCCAAATGCTGTTAAAGCAATTGCTAATAATGAAACTGGAATGGGTATGGCTGCAACTGCTGCTCAAGAGCCTGCCAAGATTGGAAGATTAGGTGTTGAATATGGATTAATGTTACTAGATGGTAAGGAAGTTCCTGATGAATTGCCTGTGCCAGTAAAATTAATCACTAGTGAGAATGCTGCTAGCTTTAGTTGGTAAGATATTTTATAGAGTAAGAGTTGAAGACAACTCTTACTCTAATTATTAGATTTAAACTCTAATAGAGGGGTGCCTATTATGGATAATATTTTAGAGATGAAGAATATCAATAAGTCTTTCTTTGGTGTTAGAGCACTAAAGAGTGTTAGTCTAGAAATTTATAGAGGAGAAATCCACTGTTTGATTGGGGAGAATGGAGCAGGAAAATCTACATTAATGAAGATTCTTTCAGGTGCTTATCAAAGAGATTCAGGTGAGATACTATTCAATGGGAAGCCATTAGATACAAGTAGTACTTTACAGGTACAGCAAGAAGGGATTAGCATAATTTATCAAGAGTTTAATCTGGCTTCTGTATTGAGTGTAGCTGAGAATATATTTATGGGTAGAGAACCACTTAATAAATTTGGAATGATTGATAAAGAGAAGATGCATGCCAATACTCAAGAGATATTAGATAAATTAGGGGTAGAGGTTAGCCCTAAGGCTTTGGTTAATAAGTTGAGTGTTGCTGAACAACAGTTTGTTGAAATTGCTAAAGCACTCTCTTTTGGAGCCAAATTGATTGTGATGGATGAGCCTTCAGCAACTTTAACACCTAAAGAGTTAGAACGTTTATTTGCAGTTATTTATGACTTAAAGATGAAAGGTGTTTCTATTATCTATATCTCCCATCATCTAGATGAATTGATTGAGATTGGAGATAGGGTAACGGTGCTGCGTGATGGGGAGCATGTAGCTACTGATGATGTAGATAAGATTGACAAAGATCAGATTATTCGTTGGATGGTTGGCAGGGATTTGACCAATAGTTATCCACCAAGAACAGTAACTCCAGGAGAAAAGGTATTAGAGGTTAAGAATCTGTCTAGTGAAGGGGTCTTAAAGGATATTAACTTCTCTTTACACAAAGGTGAAATTTTAGGAGTTGCAGGCTTGGTAGGGGCTGGAAGGACAGAACTGGTTAGAGCTTTATATGGTGCTGATCCTAAGGATACAGGGGAGATCTATCTTAATGATAAATTGATTAATGTAGAGTCTCCTAAGGATAGTATTGATCATGGGATTGGTCTGCTACCAGAGGATAGAAAGCAGCAAGGGGTTGTCTTAGGTCAATCGATTAAGAATAATATCACCCTAGCTAAGATAGACAAGATAACTAAAAAGATACTGATTGATAATGGGCAAGAGAGAAGAGAAGTACAGAAGTATATTAAAAGCTTAGGGGTTAAGACACCTTCTCAAGAGATGCTAGCTAGAAACTTAAGTGGTGGTAATCAGCAAAAGGTCGTCTTGGCTAAGTGGATGTTTACCAACTCCAATATCCTAATCTTTGATGAACCAACTAGAGGTATTGATGTTGGGGCTAAGTATGAGATTTATGAATTGATGAATAAATTGACTGAGCAAGGAAAATCAATTATTATGATCTCTTCTGAGCTGCCAGAGATTATTGGGATGAGTGATAGAGTCTTAGTCATGCATAAAGGTAGAATTAGTAGTGTTTATGATCGTACAGAGTTGAGTCAAGAAAAAATCATGAAGAGTGCTGCTGGGGAGGTAGGTTAAGATGGATTTAGAATTAACTCAAAAAATCAGTTCATCTGATAAAAAGAATAGCTTCTTCGAAAAAATTAATAATAGTTATTATAAGCCTGAGATATATGCAGTTATCGGTTTAATCTTATTATCTATTGCCTTATCGATTGCTAGTCCTTATTTTTTCACATCTAGAAATATGATTAACTTGGCACGCCAAGTCTCTTTAAATGCTATTATTGCAACTGGTATGACTTTTGTAATCTTAACAGGTGGAATTGATCTATCAGTTGGTTCTATTGTAGCCTTTACAGGAACATTAATTGCAGGATTTATTGTAAATTCAGGGATGTCACCAGTATTGGCCAGTATTTTAGGTTTGGCTTTAGGAACCTCTTTTGGTGTTTTTAATGGTTTAGTAATCTCTAATACTAAGATACCACCAATTATTGTGACCTTAGGTACTATGTCAATGGCTAGAGGAGCTGCCTTATTATATACTGGTGGGAGTCCCATTGCTGGATTATCAGCTGGCTTTAAGTTTATTGGTAGAGGCTATTTAGGAGCAATTCCAGTACCAGTTTGGATTATGGTTCTTATTTTAGCTGTGGCTAGTGTAGTATTAAATAAGACCAAATTTGGTCGCCATGTATGTGCTCTTGGGGATAATGAAGAGACAGTTAGGCTTTCAGGAATCAGTGTCAAAGCAATCAAAATGAAGATATATATGATTACAGGATTTATGTCAGCAATTGCTGGTTTGATCTTAGCTGCTCGCTTAGGTTCTGGGCAACCTCTAGCAGGTGAAGGATGGGAATTGGATGCCATTGCTGCTACAGTAGTTGGAGGAACTGATATTATGGGTGGTAGAGGTACAATTATAGGAACCCTTATTGGTGCCTTTATTATCGGAATGATCAATAATGGATTGAATCTATTGAATGTATCTCCGTATCTACAGCTAGTAGTAAAAGGGGCAGTTATTGTAGGTGCTGTATTTGTTAGATCAGGAGTTGTAAAGAGAAAATAGATTTTTAATATTGAAATTTATAAATTATTTATAAATTCTATGCATATTAAATTTTATTCTTAAAAACAGTCTGTAGTTTCTACAGACTGTTTTTATAACTCTTTTATTTCTAATTAATTCCACAGTATCAAGTTATAGTGTTGATACTTCTTGTAAAGGAGGGGGAAATATTATCTTTATCTCAAAAGAGAACCACAGCTCATATTTTAGTAAACTTAAAGAGCTATTATCTAGAATAACTATTGCTAAACAAATACAGTGGGGATTTTATGGATTATTTATAATTTTATTGATAGCTGCAATGATAATCTTAGAAAATACTAATCAAATCTTAAATAAGATTGAAAATTTAGACAAAAATATAATTCCAGTTGTTCAGTCTAATGAAAGAATAACTAGAAATATGTTAAGAAGAGAGAAGAATGTATATGGTTGGCAGGCAGGTATATTTAATTTAAAAGAGACTGGAGATATCATCTCCAAAGATATAGACTCTATTAGAAAGCATAATACTGAGGATTCTATTTTAAAAGAGTTAGATCAGATTGATGATCTAGCTGCTGAAATAGATGATAAAATCAATAAGTTATCAAAGTCAGAAGTTGATGGCATAGAGAGAAGGCTGTTGTTTTCAGAGCTAACAGGAATAATATCTAAATTTAATCAGAAAAACTCATCTCTTGTAAGAGAGAATTGGGATGAGTTGAATAGGAATATGAGTAGTGTTGTAGATAGTGCTCTTAACATCAGAAAGAGAGCTATAGTTATAACTACTATAAGCTTATTGGTATCTCTTCTTTTGGTAATATTATCCAATAAAAGAATTACTAATGTTACAGATGATATAAAAGAGAAGACATTTCAGGCTGCTATTAGAGGTGATAAGATAAATAGTTCTGCTCAAAAGATGAAGGATAGAGCAGATAATGTTGATCAGACAATTAATCATAGCTTTCAAATTATTAAAAATTCAATTAAGGCAGATAAAGAAGTCTTCTTTACAATTTCTCAGATATCAAGCTCTATTAATGAGGTATCAATAGGAGCTAAATCCTTAAATACTCAAGCTGAGGAGATTTTAGAGGCTGCTCAGCTGACATATGAGTCTATTGAAGAAGCTGATGATCAAATTACCTTAGCAAATAAGATAATTTATGAAACAGTTGATATTATGGAAAAACTTAAATTAAGTCTTGCTAAGATAGATAAAATATCTGATAAGATTAGGGGGATTACTGATCAAACCAATTTATTAGCATTAAATGCATCGATAGAGGCAGCGAGATCAGGGGAAAACGGTAAGGGCTTTGCTGTGGTAGCAGATGAAATTAAAATTTTAGCAGATGAGAGTTTGCTTGCTACCAACTCGGTTAAAAGTATTATCAAAGAGATTGATGAGGTATCTCAGCAGGCAATTATTAATATGATAGATGAAAATGATAGTATGAGTATTATTAATATCTTTTCAGAAATCAATAACCTCTCAAGAGGGGTGGTTACTAAGATGGGTAAGGTAATTGGTTCTGCTAAAGAGCAACTAGATTCTACTAAGCAGATAAATAGGGTAACCCAAGAGATTGCTGCTAGTAGTGGTAAGGTATCTGCTCAAATAGAGTCTACTTTAGCTAGAACTAATCAGTTAGAGGATACAATGGAAGAGTTAATTAATTTAAATGATGATCTGCTTGCAAGTATTGATAGTCAGAGTATTCAATATCAAGAACAGTTAAAACTGATAAATAATATAATAGTTGCCAACCAAAAATTAAAGAAGAGATAAAGAGGTGAAATATAAATGAAAGGAATTATATCTTTAGGAGAAGCGTTGATTGACTTTACCCCTTTAGACGATAATAATATGAAATTTCAAAAGAGTCCAGGAGGAGCACCAGCCAATGTGGCAGTAGGCTTAAGTAGACTAGGAGCAGAGTCGACCTTTGTAGGTAAGGTTGGTGATGATCTATTAGGTAGGTTTATGAAAGATACTTTGGAGATAAATAATGTTAATACAGATAATATGCTCTTAACAGATCAGGCTAGAACAGGGTTGACCTTTGTTACTTTAGATGAAGCTGGAGATAGAAGTTTCAGTTTTTATATTAATCCTAGTGCTGATATATTTTTGAGAAGAGAAGAAATTAAAGATGAAATATTTAAAGAGAATAAAATCTTACACTTTGGTTCTATCTCTTTAATCCATGAGCCAGCTTGTAGTGCTACTAAATATGCTGTGCAACAGGCTAAAGAGCAGGGGTTGCTAATCTCTTATGATCCTAACTTACGTCTAAATCTATGGGAAAGCAGTGAAGCAGCTAAAGAAGGAATTATCTCTATGTTAGATCAGGCCGATATTCTTAAGATTTCTGAAGAAGAGTTAGAATTTATTACTGGTGAAGTAAATGTAGAAAAAGGTGTTGAAATATTAAAACAGGAGTATGATATTCCTTTAATTTATGTAACCTTTGGAAGTAAAGGTGCCTATTATTACTATAATGAGCTACTAACCTTTACAGAGGCAATAAAAATAGAAACTGTTGATACAACAGGAGCAGGGGATGCTTTTGTATCAGGTATCTTATATAACTTAAATAAGACAGACAAGAAGATAAGTGAATTAGATAAAGAATTTTTAGATAATACTATTAAGTTTGCTAGTATTTCTGGAGCTCTAGCAGCTTCACAAAAAGGTGCTATGTCGGCCTTACCTACGTTAGAGCAAGTTCAAGAGCTAATAGGTTAAAGTTATTATTACTTTAATTTAACTTCTAATAATTGTAGAGGTGTGAATTTAAAATGAAACTTAATGGGGATGTTACGACAGTTTTAGGAATCTGTAATTAGAAGTTAGGAATCAGTTAAAAACACTGGTTCCAGATTCCTGATTTGCGACATGCGCATTATCTATATCTAAGACACATTTAAATTTTACTGTAGAGTCACAACACCCTTATATATTTTATCAGCAATTTTTAAAAGCTTACTTTCCGATTTTCAACAAGTCTATAGAAGATCTCATTAAAGCTATCCTCTGAGTCTAATATCTCTTGAGATTCAAGTATACTACTACCAATCATCTCCTTACTCTCATTTAAGTAAAATGATTGATAGACATATCCATTATAACCATATTTTTCTTTCAAGTGTTCGTAGATATTCTGATAACTCTCTGCAAAGGTCAATTCTGAGTTATAGTAAACAGTATGCTCCCAAGCTCTGCTAATCATCTCTTCAATCTTCAAACCATCCATTCTATCAGCATCAGCAATAATCTTGCCATAAATAGAAAGGGGTTCTTCTTTTAAAGATGCTCTATGGTCATGGCAAGCTTGAGCGATTAGCTCAAGCTCTTCTGGTTTAAATAACTTTTTTAACTTTCTATCCTGTTTAACTAGAATTTGTGAATATTTATGATGATCTTTACGGCTTTTAATAGGATTACCAGGATAATAGCCCAACCCAATATCATGATAAGCTGCTGCAGCATAGGTAATATCCAACCTTATTTTAAGTAAAGAAGCTAAGTGGAGAGACTTATTAATTACTATATTGACATGTCTTCTGCTATGGGCTTTATCAAAGTTATCATACAAAGGTATTATATTATTCTCAATATGATTTCTTAAATTAATATTAATTTTATCTAGGAAATTAGAGTACATCAAATCACCTTTCTATAATAGAATCTTTCCCTATTCTATCATTTATATAAAGGATGTCAATTCTAGATTAGATAAGTAGATTAAGCTAAATTGAAGTTGTTAGTCTAATTTTTTGTGCGAGTAGAAAGACTGATACAATTTAGGGATATTACGACACTTTTTACATTAATCTAGAATATTAAAGTCTTTAAAGGCAAAAAGAATTAGCCCTAAAGGATAAGTTCAACTAAAGTCCAGTATGAAAAAACACTTACTTTACTAGTTTCCTTTCTGATTGACCGAAGCAAACATTCTCAAGAAATTATAGTTACAGCATGAACTTTGAATTAAAAGTACCATATCTTTCAATTCCAATAGATTTTGATTGCTGAGGGAGTGGGCTGGTTTTGTGCGAAAGGGAATTGTTCTATATTCTCTAGAGAGCCACGGGGAGTTTTTGTTCTAGGCTGCCCTTGCCACGAAGGGGTTGCTTTATAATCCTGAAGGAAGTGAACTTGGGGTGAAACCTAAGGTTTTGATAACTTTTTTATAAAATGGCTATAAAATTATTTTACTCTAATCTTTCTAATGAAGACTAAAACTCCAATAAAGAGGGTTATAAGGGAAGCAATCCCTGTACTCATAACATTGATGGTATTTAAGACTGCTACTTTTAGATATATCTCTTTCTTCTTACCAAGGATAAAATTCCAAACTAAGGTTCTCCCTCGATCATCGATAAGGTCTGCATTGTGTTCTAGAACTTTGGCTGGCAGGGTTAACTTCATTCTTAGATCAATCTTGTTAAGTAGTGATGAGTCTATTTCTGTTATTAAAGGGTTGTCTTGATTGAGAGTGTAATTACTCAAATCAATCTCTTGTTTATAGGTGTAATAAATACGAAAGAAGGATTTTTTTATAGCTATCTTAGGGGCAGATAATTTATTTGAAAGAGATTTATTATCATCATTATCTTCAAAAGCTTTTAATAATATAACAGAATTTTTAATTTTAGTTATATTATTAAAGTTCTGTTTTAATCTTAGTCCAAGGTAGTCACTACTTTTAAAACTACTTATGGAATAACCAGCCTCTTTGGCAGCATCCTTAATTTTCTTCAATTCCTGTGGATTTTCTGTGATTAGTTTATAGATTGATGGAGGGGTTGCCAGGATATATTCAATATTCCCACTACCATCTTTATTTAAGGATAGATTTACTCTAAATTTCATGCATCCTGTTACAGAGAAGATAAAAATATTTAAAAGAAGAGCCATTAAAATTAAACTATTATTTTTTTTCATCTTCAATCCTTTCTGTGTGTAATTAATTCTATAAGGTTACTTAGTTTATTATATCTAATTATAGTTTGATTATTCCTTTAATGATATATCTTTGTTGCGGCAGTTAAATCTTAACATAGAAATTATCGGGTAATGGGTACAAAGCAATAATAATGAATGACGGCTAACAGATCACAACTTAAGTTATATTTACTGGTTACTCGTCACTTGTTACTAATTATTGAAGTGTCGCATTGTCTATTAAATAATTATTCTTTCTACTAGAATAACCTGTTATATCTTTATTGGAGATAGCTTAGAAACCTTGTGAATAAATATAAAATTATTTGAATAAAGCTAGAAATTGTGGTATGATGGTAAAAAATAATTTCGAGGAGAGAGGAGTAAGTAGATGATAGAGATACAAACGTTAGTGACCTTTATAATTTATTTTATCTTTTTAATGGGAGTAGGTATTTATTTTTATAAGAAGACTACCAATATTGAGGATTATTTACTTGGTGGAAGAGGAATGGGTAGCTGGGTAACAGCTTTATCTGCTCAAGCTAGTGATATGAGTGGATGGTTATTGATGGGATTACCAGGAGCAGTCTACTTAGGAGGGGGTAAGGAGTCTTGGATTGCTATTGGTCTATTTATCGGGACAGTATTAAATTGGAAGTTTGTAGCCCCTAGATTGAGAGTATATACAGGTAAGACCAATTCGATGACTTTAGCCTCCTTTTTTGAGGACAGATTCCAAGATCCAACGGGATTATTAAGAATTATTTCTGCAATTATTACTCTTATATTCTTTACAATCTATTCTTCTTCAGGTCTAGTAGCAGCAGGAAAGTTATTTGAGTCTATGTTCAGTATTAACTATACAGTGGCTGTAATAGTTGGTGCTGTGGTAATAGTTCTTTATACATTTTTAGGAGGATTTTTAGCAGTATGCTGGACCGATCTATTCCAAGGGATATTGATGTTTTTGGCTATTACTGTAGTACCGATTTTAGCTTATAATCATGTTGGTGGGATGGAAGCGATTAACCAAGCGATGTCAGCTAAGAACATATCTTTAAGTTTAATTCCTGAACATAGCCCACCGCTGATGGTTATTATTTCTACTATGGCTTGGGGGTTAGGTTACTTTGGTCAGCCACATATTCTAGCTAGATTTATGAGTATTAAATCTATTAAGAAGTTACCAGAAGCGATGACGATTGCTATTGTCTGGGTACTTATCTCTTTAGGGGGAGCAGTTATTGTAGGATTAATCTCTATTCCTATGTTCCCAGAGATTGCTGATGCTGAACGTGTATTTATAGAGATGATTACTGAAATATTCAATCCTTGGATTGGTGGAGTATTATTAGCAGCTATTTTATCAGCTATTATGTCTACTATCGATTCACAGCTGTTAGTATCATCTTCAACATTAACGGAAGATTTCTATGATAAGATTATTAAGAAAGATGCTAGTGAAGCCGAATTGATGCACGTAGGAAGAATCTGTGTATTGATTATCTCTGTGATAGCTTTATTTTTAGCTTTAAATCCAAATAATACAGTATTAGGACTTGTTTCTTATGCTTGGGGAGGTTTTGGTGCAGCCTTTGGACCAGTAGTTTTATTTGCATTATTCTCAAAAAAGACCAGCTGGAAGAGTGCTTTAGCAGGTATGATTATAGGAACTATAGTCTTAGTTATCTGGAAGCAAGTTGGTTTAGGTGCTAAGATGTATGAGATAGTACCAGGATTTATTGCTAATACTTTGACAATCATTGTGATGAATTTCTTTTTTGCAGAAGATAATCAAGATATCCTAGATGAATTTGACCAAGTAGTAGAGGTTGTAAAGGTAGGGGAGCTTTTAGAGAGTGGAATAGAAGCATAAGGTAGATTTTAAGATAATAGAATATAAGAGAGTAGAGAGGAGTGAGTAGATAGATGGAAGCTTTAGTACAATTTTTTAATACTTTAAGTGGCTATGTTTGGGGACCAGTAGCTATCTGTTTGTTAGTTGGCACAGGGATTTATATCACATTAAGATTAAATTTTTTACAATTAACTAAATTTTCTCATTCTATTAAGATCCTTAAGGGTGATTATGATGACCCAGAGCATGAAGGTGAAATCAATCACTTTGAAGCCTTAAGTGCTGCTTTATCAGCAACTATTGGAACTGGTAATATTGCTGGTGTAGGTACTGCTATTGCTATGGGGGGTCCTGGAGCATTATTTTGGATGTGGATTACCGCCTTTTTTGGGATGGCTACTAAATATGCTAGTTGCTTGCTAGGTCATAAGTATAGAGAAGTCGATGATGAGGGGCAAGTAAGTGGTGGACCAATGTATTATTTAGAAAAGGGATTGGGACAACGATGGTTAGGCTTATTATTTGCATTTTTTGCAATGTTGGCTTCCTTTGGTATTGGAAATATGGCACAGGCAAATTCTGTGGCAGAACCTGTAGCAGCTTACTTTGGCATTCCTAAACCAATAACAGGACTAGTACTAGCTGTATTAGTATGGTTGGTGATTGTTGGTGGAATTAAGAGAATTGGTCAAGTAGCAAGTAAGATAGTTCCTTTTATGTCTATAATCTATGTATTAGGGGCGTTGGGTGTTATCTTAGCTAATATTCAAGAGGTGCCAGCAGCTTTTGGGATCATTATTAATTCTGCTTTCAATCCGACATCAGCTGTAGGAGGATTTGCTGGTGGAACGGTAGCAATGGCTTTACGTTTTGGTGTTGCACGAGGTGTCTTCTCTAATGAAGCAGGTTTAGGTAGTGCACCAATGGCTCATGCTGCTGCTAAAACTAATGAATCGGTTCGAGAAGGCTTAGTAGCAATGGTAGGACCATTTATCGATACTTTGGTTATCTGTACTATGACAGGATTGGTGATTGTAACAACTGGTGCTTGGAAGTTAGTTGATGAAGTCACAGGTCAAGGATTTATTGGAGCTGAATTGACAGCTAAAGGATTTAATTTAGGTTTGCCTGGACCTGGTGGTTTTGTTGTAGCTTTTAGTATTATCTTTTTTGCCTTTTCTACAGCAATTGCTTGGTCATATTATGGTGACCGTTCAGTAAAATATCTATTTGGTGATCAATATGTTAAGTATTATCACTGGCTATATGTATTGATTATCCCTATTGGAGCTAGTATGAAGATAAATTTGGTATGGGCTATATCTGATGTAGCTAATGGTCTAATGGCATTGCCTAACTTAATTGGTTTACTAGGACTATCTGGAGTAGTTGTTAAAACTACTAAAGATTATTTTGCTAAAATTAAAAATATTGATATAGAAGAAGTAGCTTAAAATTGGATAACCATAAAAATAAGAGAGTCTAGACTCTCTTATTTTTATGGTTATTATTGATTTTATATGGAGATAAAAGATTATTTTATATAAAATCCATTTTATGGATTCTGGTATTTAAAATTAGAATCACATAATAAATATAAAAAAACTATTGAATGAAAAAAATATTTATGATAACATATAATTACAGAAGAGTAATGCAAACGGTTGCATTATAGTAAGTAATTAATTATATAAGTTATATAAGTCTTTTTATAGTAAATCTTCATCTATTTAAGGTCTATCTATTTATTAGAGGTGATAAAGTTGGAAGGAATTACGATGAAAGATGTTGCCAAGCTAGCAGGTGTTTCAACCTCTACAGTGTCTAGGGTTATATCTAATGATTCTAGAATCAGTAATAGAACTAAAAAGAAGGTCTTAAAGATAATGGAAGAGTTAAACTATTATCCAAATACAATAGCTAGAAGTCTAGCAAATAATAAGACTGATACTATTGGGGTGATAATGCCTTCTTATAAGGAAGATATTTTTATTAATCCTTTCTTTCAGAAAGTATTAAAAGGGATAAGCCTGATAGCATCTCAACATTTTTTTGATATTCTAATAGTTACAAACCACAAAGAAGAAAGTGATGTAGATGTTCTTAGGAGAATAATTAAAGGAAAAAGGGTAGATGGATTAATTTTAACCCGTTCTAAGGAAGAGGATGAGGGTATAAAATTTCTAAAAGAGAATAAATTCCCCTTTGTTCTTATAGGAAGTTGTTTAGAGTACGATGATATACCTTCAGTGGATAATGATAATGAACAAGCATCTTATGACTTGACTTCACTTTTGATAAAAAAAGATAGAAAAAAGATAACTTTTATAGGTGGAGAGTTAGATTCTGTAGTTATGAAAGAAAGATATAAAGGTTACCTAAAAGCCTTAAAGGAGCATAATATTACTTTTAAGGAAGATTATTTTATATTTGATCGATTCCTTGAAAAGAGTGGCTATGACCTTACATCTAGATTGATGGAGTTGCATGATAACCTTGATGCGATAATAGTTGCTGATGATTTAATGTCTTTAGGTGTACTAAAGAGATTAAAAGAAGGTGAGAACAGAGTACCAGAAGATATAATGTTAGCTAGTTTTAATAATACTATATTGGCTAAATATGCAAATCCTTCTATAACCTCTATTGAGATAAATTCTATAGAATTGGGTAGGAGGGCGTGTGAGAAGTTATTTGATATGTTTAAAGAAAAAAGTAGAGAGAATAAGGAAATCATAGATTATAAGATTATAGAACGCGAATCTACTTCTTTAAAAGAGAATATAAATTAATTAGATTAGTTTATATTTTTAGGTTTTAAATTTTCAGCTTTATACAGCCGTTTGTATTCTTCTTATAAAACTATAAAGAGGTGATTATTTTGAAGTCAAAAGGAAAATTATTATTAATCTTATCATTACTTATTGTATCTGCTTTAATGCTAGTAGGCTGTGGATCTAAGGAAACTGGGCAAGCTGTTGATAAAGTAACGGTAGATATATTCCAATTTAAAGTTGAAGCTAAAGATGCATTAGAAAGTGCTGTAGCAGAATATATGAAAGAAAATCCTAATGTAAAAATCAATGTTCAAACTGTTGGTGGTGGAGATGACTATGGTGCTGCTTTAAAATCTAAGTTTGCATCTGGACAAGAGCCAGCAATTATGAATGTGGGTGGTTTGCAAGATGTTCAAGATTGGATAGAGAAGTTAGAAGATTTAGCTGATCAACCATGGGTTGATCAAGCATTTAATGGTACTTTAGAGGCTGTAATGGTAGATGGAAAGATTTATGGTATGCCATATACTCAAGAGGGATATGGATTTATCTACAATAAGTCTATCTTTGAAAAAGCAGGTATAGATGCTGACTCTATTAAGAGTTTTGATGCTTTACAAGCTGCTGTGAAAAAATTAGATGCTAAAAAAGATGAATTAGGATTAAAAGCAGTAATAGCATTCCCAGCTAAAGAGACTTGGGTAACTGGATTACACTTATCAAATGTTGCTTTTGCAAATGAATTTTCTGATGTAGTTGAAACTTTCAATGCTAAAACAATTGATTTTAAATATGCTGATGCTTTGAAAAAGTTAGTAGATTTACAAGCTGACTATGGTTATAAACCAGATGGAACTAAAGGCTCTTTAAATGCTGTTGACTATTCAACTCAGGTTGAAGAGTTATTCTCTTTAGAACAAGTAGCTATTATTCAACAAGGTAACTGGGCATATGGAAGTATTGCAGGTATAGATGAAGAGGTAGCTAAAAATACTGGTCTATTACCAATCCCATTAGCTGATGCTAAAGAAGATTCTATTCCTGTAGGAATTCCAATGTATTGGGCAATTAATAACGGTAAAAATGAAGCTGTTAAAGATGCAGCTAAAGACTTCTTAAACTGGTTATACACTTCTGAAAAAGGTAAAAAGATGATTATTCATGACTTCAAATTTATCCCTCCATTTAAAGGATATGAAGGAGAAGATTTAGAACCAACGGATCCATTAGCAAAAGATATTTTAAGATACTCTAACGAAGGTAGAACAATGCCATGGGTATTCATGGGATATCCAACTGGATGGGGAATGGATAGATTAGGTGCAGATATTCAAGGTTATTTATCTGGTGACCTTACTTGGAATCAATTAGTAGAGAATGCTAAAGCAACTTGGGCAGAGGCTAGAAAATAATTTTAAACCATTATCAAGTTGTGTGTAATAAAAGAGCCATGATGTCATGGCTCTTTTATTAAAAAATTAGAATATAAAACCATATATCGTAGATAAGTTTATCATCTATTAAAAGGAGAGTTGAATATGAAAAGAAGTAAATCAGAGTTTTGGGGGTTTGTCGGACCATCTTTATTTGCCTTTGCATTGGTTGTAATTATTCCATTGATTTTTGGAATATATTATTCTTTTACTGATTGGGATGGCATTAGTTCGCAGATTAATTTTATAGGACTCTCAAACTATGTAGAAGTTTTCAAAGACAAAAGTTTTGTAGATGCTTTTATCTTTACTAGTAAGTTTACTATAGCATCTGTTATAACAATAAATTTAATAGGTTTTTCTTTGGCCATATTAGTTACTAGAGGTATGAAAATTAGTAATTTACTTAGAACAATCTTCTTTATGCCTAACTTAATAGGTGGATTAATCCTTGGCTTTATTTGGAATTTTATCTTTACTAAGGGGTTTGCATCTTTAGGAGAATTAACTGGTCAGAGATGGTTAATGGGATGGCTTTCTAATCAGGAAACAGGATTTTGGGGGCTTGTTATTTTGATGGCATGGCAGATGTCAGGTTATATGATGGTTATTTATATAGCAGCCATTCAAAATATTCCTCAGGAATTAGTTGAAGCTTCTCAAATTGATGGTGCAAATGCTTGGGAAAGAACTAAGCATATTATCTTTCCTCTTGTAAGACCTGCTTTTACTGTAAGTTTATTCTTAACTTTATCTAATTCTTTTAAATTATTTGATCAAAACTTATCATTAACTGCTGGTGGACCTGCTAATTCTACTCAGATGCTTGCTTTAGATATCTATAATACTGCTTTTAAATTTAATGAAATGGGTGTAGCTCAGGCAAAAGCTGTTATCTTCTTCTTAATTGTAGGTGGAGTTACTTTAACTCAAGTTTATTTCACTAAGAAAGGTGAGGTGGAAATGTAATGGATAAAAATAAAAAGGTTACCTTAAATATAATAGGTATTTTAACAGGACTTTTATTCCTATCTCCTTTCTATATAATGCTAGTTAATTCCTTTAAGACTAAAAAAGAATTGTTTATGGATGCTTTGGCATTGCCATCTACTCTAAAGTTTGATAATTATATAGGGGCTTGGGAGAGATTAGATTTTTTAAAGGTATTTTTTAATTCAATGTTAATAACAGTTGGTAGTATAGTTTTAATAATCATTTTTTCTGCTATGGCTGCATGGATGTTACAGAGAACTAAATCTAAGCTAAGTAACCTTATATTTTTTATGTTCATTGGCTCAATGTTAATACCTTTTCAAGCAGTAATGCTTCCTTTAATTAGAGTTATGGGTAAATTAAACTTCTTAAATATGCCAGGTTTAATGTTTATTTATTTAGGTTTTGGCTCTAGTTTATCAATTTTTCTCTATCATGGCTTTGTTAAAGGGATACCAACTGCTTTAGATGAAGCAGCTACTATTGATGGGTGTAATAGCTGGCAGACTTTCTGGTATATAATCTTTCCTATATTAAAACCAATAACAATGACGGTAGCTATATTAAATGCTGTTTGGATTTGGAATGATTTCCTATTACCATCACTTGTTATTAATAGACCAGAAACTCATACTATTCAACTTAGAATTTTCTTTTTCTTTGGAGAGTATACTAAGCAATGGCATTTAGCTCTTGCAGGACTTGTTCTTGCTATCATACCGGTTATAATTTTCTACTTCTTTGCTCAAAAACATATTATTAAGAGTGTTACTGCAGGTAGTGTGAAGTAGATTATTGATTATGAAAATAAAATAACTAATAAATTAGATAAAAATACTATCAATAACCTTAAGAGATAAGGTTATTTGATAGTATTTTTTGTTTCATTGAACAAAGAGATAGTGATTATATTTATATGCTTGATATTTTTATGGAAATTTAGCAAGTGATATAATAGGGGTATATTGGGCCAGTTTTATACCTCATCCCCTAACCCCTTCTCCTACCTTAGGAGAAGAGGAATAAAATCTCTTTGTTCCCTCTCCTAGGGTAGGAGAGGGCTAGGGTGAGGTCTGAGGTTTTGAATTTGTTTCTTTAATTCTCAATTCTACATTCTTAATTCTCAATTTTGAAGGTGTCATAATATCTATACTACACCTCATATTTAAATTTCATTCTAAGGTTTGATATCTACATCAAGAAATAACAAATAAATTTATTTTTTAAGTTCTAGGGTATATAATGTAGTAGGGGGGATAACAATTAATTTTGAAAATAACTGTAAAGGGGGCTAAAGTAAAAATGATTACACAATTAAGTCATTATCTTGATTTAAAGCAGGAACAACAATTAGTAATGATCCCAAAATTACAGCAGGCAATTGAACTCTTACAGTTATCAACCTTGGAGCTAAAGGATTACTTACAGAAAGAGATTATGGAGAATCCTCTATTGAGCCTTGAAGGAAGCTATAGTAATCAGTCTAATAGTTATTTGCCTTCAGAGCAGAAGGAAGGGATAAATTATGAGAATTTTGTCAGTGAAGAGTTAACTTTAGAAGAAGAGATAATTGGACAGTTAGCTTTAGTTGTTAATGATGATTTAGAGAAAGAGATCGGTGAATATATAATTGCCAACCTTGATGAATCGGGCTTCTTTAATGATTTTCAAAATGTTATAGATAACTTTAATGTCAGTAGAGCTAAGATTGAAGGGGTACTAGATAAGATTCAAGGTCTAGAACCGGTTGGAGTAGCTACATCAGGAGTAAGAGAGTTCTTATATATTCAATTAGAGGAATTGAAGGGTATAATTCAAGATAGAAATATTATCTTAGCTCAGCAGATTGTCAGTAAATATCTAGATGAGTTAAGTGCTAATAAATTAAGAGATATTTCTAAAAGTTTAAATTTAGAGATTAACTATGTCCAGAAATTAGTTGATTTAATTAGAAATTTAAAGACTACTCCTCGCGAAAGTTTTGTTAATAATTGTGAAAATGATTATTTAGAACCTGATATTACTATTAAAAAGGTTAGTGATAGATTTGAAATTATTATGAATAAAGAGAGCTTTCCAGTCTTAAGGATTAATAAATATTATCAGAAGTTATTAGAAAAAAAGAATGATGTTGAATATCAAGCATATGTGGAGAAGAAATTAAATTCAGCATTATGGTTAATTAAAAGTATTGAGCAACGAAGGCAGACTATTTATAGTATAGTCAAAGATATTATCGATTTTCAATTGGAATTTTTAAACCATGGAATTAAATATTTAAGACCAATGACCATGCAAGAAGTTGCTGATAGAGTTGAAGTCCATGAATCGACTGTGAGTAGAGCAACAAAGAATAAATACATTCAAACTCCTTATGGTCTATTCCCTTTAAAGTTCTTCTTTAGCAAAGGTCTTCAGGCTGAAGGAGGAAGGGTTTCAGTAGTAGCTGTAAAGGAAGAGATTAAGGAGATAGTCAGAGGTGAGAATAAGAATAAACCTTTGAGTGATCAAAAGATTAAGGAGAGATTAGGAGAAGAAGGAATATCTATCTCCAGAAGAACGATAGCAAAGTATAGGGCTGAACTTAAGATCCCTTCCTCAAAGATGAGAAAACGTTATGACTAAGGAGATAAAGCTAATTAGCTTTATCTCCTTTTTTAGAGGGATACAAGGTAGAATTGTCTAATCTTAGAGTTAGTATAGTTTAATATTTAGTAATAGCTAAATTATAAAAGATTGGGGAGATTAAATTGCTAACTAAAGGAAGGCTATATATAGCTATAATTAATTTTATTATAATACTTATTTTAACGAGTGTAGGGGTCAATGGTGAAGTCTTTGTTACTAATCAAGCAGGTATTAAGAGGGTGCAATATAACTTATTGATATTAGGATATGATATTGCATTGACAGGGAAGATTGATTCTCAAACTTACAAATCCTTAGTGGACTTCCAGCAGAGAAATAAGTTGAGGGCATCTGGTGAGATTGATATAGATACTTTTTTTAAATTGGAGGACTTTGCAGGTTACATGAGCCATAAAGTAGTCATAGGTGATACTTTAAAGAGCATAGCTAGAGATTATGATATTAGTGTAGGTATGATTAAAAGATTGAATAAATTAACTTCTTCTAAATTAAAGTTAGGCGAGGAATTGATTATACCTCAAAATGGTTTAGAAGAATTGGCTGAATATAGTTTGAATAAAGTAATAACTTATATTTTAAAACCTGAAGATAGCTTAGATGAGATTGCTAAGAGATTTAATACCACTGTAGAGGTACTTAAGAGGGTTAATGATATAAGCTCTAGTGATATTAGAGAGATAGAAGCTTTGAGAATACCTATCAGTATAGTAAAGTCACAATATAAAGCTAAGAACTTAACCAAAGATGAGATTCTTAATAATTTGATTGCTCCTACAGTAATTAGGGTTTCCTCAAATTTTGGTTATAGAGAACATCCTATTAAGAAAAAGAGAATAATCCATAAAGGAGTCGATTTAGCAGTTGTTACAGGTACTAAGATTAAGGCGATATATAAGGGGACAGTCTTATATTCAGGTTGGATTAAGGGATATGGGAAAACTGTGACTATTGATCATGGCAATGGAATAGTTAGCTTATATGCTCATAACTCTAAACTACTTGTTTCAAAGGAAGAGAAGGTAAAATCAGGACAGGTAATCACACTTTCTGGCAATACAGGCAGGACTACTGGTCCACACTTGCATTTTGGACTTTATATAAATAATGAAGCAGTAGATCCGTTAAGATATATAAAATAAGGTTGAATAGTAGTAAAAAGTGACTATAGAGGAGTTTTACTCATTACCACAAGTGTTATAATATATTTCTTGCTTCATTGTAAAATAAAATTGAACTAAATAAAAAATACCCATAGTGGACCGAACTGTAATATAATTGAATCACCATAAAACAAATAAATTACAGGAAGGTGCACACTATGGACTACTTAAATGAT